>JAYTON010000270.1:0-2033 GCA_043747725.1 Saprospiraceae bacterium | reverse complement strand
TTGAAATATGTTCAGAAAATTGTCAAACTGCACCATCGCCCCGTCGCTCTCACGAAGGAGGAAATAACAGATTCTGCTATTCGCCGCTTGCTTTTTGATGCAGGCGATGAATTAGAAGACCTCTTTACGCTTTGCGAAGCGGATATTACGAGCAAGCAACCTGAGCGAGTGAAACGCTATTTGGCGCATTATCAAATTGTGAAACAGCGTTGCATTGAAGTTGAAGAAAAAGATAAAATCCGCAATTGGCAACCACCGATTACAGGTGAATTAATTATGGAAACGTTTAATATTGCGCCTTCGCGAGAAGTGGGTATTATCAAAACAGCTATTCGGGAAGCCATGCTCGATGGCGATATTCCCAATGATTATGATGCCGCTTTTAAGATGATGCTGGAGGAAGGTCGGAAGTTGGGATTGGTGGCTGTTTCTAAAAAACAATCATGAAGTGGCGTGCAAAATATACGAATGTCCAAAAATAAAGTTGACTATATAAAATTATGTGAAACGGAAACGAGCATACCCATTTTCATGCAGCCATGGTGGTTAGATGCCGTTTGTACTGTCCCTAACGACTCCTTTGGAGAGGGATTGAGCTGGGACGTTGCTTTAGCAAAGGATAAAAACAACAATATCACTTCGGCGTTTTGCTTTTGTAAGAAGCAAAAATGGGGTTTTAAGAAAATTACGATGCCCCATTTGACGCAATTTACTGGCGTTTGGATGATGCCTTTTAAAGTTAAAAACACACCTGAAAAACAAAGTTATCAACGAGAGCAATTGCAACAAATTATCGTACAATTCCCTTATTTTCAACACTTTACGCTGAGGACGCATTTTAATTTAACGGATTGGCTGCCTTTTTATTGGGCAGGTTTTAAGCAGACAACACGCTACACGTATGTCATTCCTAACTTATCGAATTTGAATACTGTTTTTAATGATTTTGAAGGCAATGTGAAAAGAGCAATTCGACAAACCGAAAAAAAATATACCGTCGAACAAAGCGATGACTTTGATTTATTTTTAAAATTAAAGTATAAAAACGATAACACCCCCCTTAGTATTTGGCATAATTTGAACGATATGCTTAGTAAAAAACATCAAAAAAGGCTCTATTTTGCTCGCAATACTGAGGGGGTTGCAGAGGCAACGGCATACATTATTTTCGATAATACAACGGCATATTATCTCGCCAGCGGCACAACAGAAATTGGTAGAAAAAACCAAGTAATGGGTTTATTGCTCTGGCAAGCTATGCAAGATTGCGCTCCACATACTGCGGTTTTTGATTTTGAAGGCAGTATGCTTAAAACAGTAGAGCCATATTTTAGAAGATTTGGAGCCATACAAAAACCTTATTTTCAACTTTCAAAATCAAGCAATAAGTTAATTGAAATGCTTTTATCATAGTTTTTATTCTACTCCCCTCAGTAAAAGCAGTGAAAGAAGGCATTAAATCTTTTAAAAATGTCTAATTTTGGGTTTTTAAAATAATTAAAACCACTACACCTTGGAATTACAATTCAACCTCACCCGCGACCTTGTTTTTTTTGACGTCGAAACCACCGGCTTAAATGTCATACGCGACAGAATTCTTCAAATTGCTTTGATTAAATATCCTAAAAACAACGCCGAACCACAGGAGTTGACGATGCTCATCAATCCCGGCGTGCCGATTTCGGAAGAGTCTATGGCGATTCATGGTTTTACACATAAAGATTTGGCGAATAAGCCCACTTTTGGACAAGTGTCCAAGCAATTATTTGATTTTATTGGCAATGCTGACCTCGCAGGGTATAATGCCGCACGGTTTGATATTCCGATGTTGATGGAAGAGTTTGACCGCGTCGGCTTGGAGTTTGACATCAATAATCGCCGAATCATTGATGTGCAACGCATTTTTTATAAGATGGAACCGCGCACGCTCAAAGCGGCTCTGCGTTTTTATTGTCAAAAAGAACTCACGGATGCCCATGATGCTCTCGCAGATGTGCGCGCCACGATAGATGTTTTCAAAGGACAATTACAAT
>JAYTON010000269.1:0-1760 GCA_043747725.1 Saprospiraceae bacterium | reverse complement strand
GTTTTCCCCACTAAAATATCATGCAATTTCAGTAGAGCACCATTTTCGGTTCTGTTGAAGCTGTCAATATTACTCCTTTTAAATAAAAAACCTTTTAAGCCTGACGTATCATTTGCCCAAGTTTTATGTAATTCTCTTTCTCTAATTAGGTGATTAGCAAAATAATCATCTACATTATTGATAACCGCTCTGCGAAACAAAGCCGTTTGTGATATTTTTCTTGATTTTGACAATTCGATAATTTTATCTAATTTCGTGTTTCCTCCTAACTCACCCAAACCACCTAAAGCCGCCGCTAAACCCAGAGAAGTACCTTGATCCGTATTGACACTAAAAGTCAAGTCTGCTTTATAAGTTGCCTTTGTTTTATAGGCATCATAAAACATATAAGCAGCAATAGGCAATATGAAAAGCAAAACGATGTACCAATATCGAATGATTTCTATAATGTACTCTTTCGCTTTGAGTATCAGCTCTTTCAGCGTGATCTCATCATTCTCAATGGGCGGAATAGATGTTGTTTGAATATCACTCATTTAAATATTGTCAAGTTTTTTAAATGTACTAATTGAAATGCTTTAAAATCGCCGCAAAATTATCAAATTTTTTCATTAAAAATCGAAATACCGATTGGCAATGTCTGAATGCAGTCCGAAGTAGATGTATTTCGTTGTCTCATTTTGAAGCGTACCTTTTTCAATCGCTGTTTTGAATCGCCTCAAAGTAATACCCAATTCCAAACGCAAATTCGTTTTAGGGTTCACTAAATAAGCAATTTTAGCATCCGTTAAAAAAGTGCTTGTGGCTACCCCTTGCCCTACTCTATTTTGATAATCTTGTGTGCGTGTGGTATAACTTTTATAGACATTCGTTCCCCAGTTAGAATTAGCGGTGTCCCTACCCTGCTTGGCGTACATAATCTCTAATTCGCCCAAAAAGCGTTTGAATCTATATCTTAAAAAAGTCACCGATTCCTTGAAATTAGACCCCAAAGGATGCGCTAAAGGCTGATTATAGTGAGCAAAGTTTTGAAAAATATCGAAATGACTGTATGTAAAAGGGCGCACCCAATTGTATTCGGATTGAATTGTCAAATGAGGAATAAAGGCATTCAATGATTTAAATCCAATCTGATAGCCAAATTTATTAGCCCACCAACCATTACCGGCTTTTATTTCTTTGAAAACAAACTCATCTAATATAAACTGACCGTATAAATGGGTTTTATTGGTCAATTTATATTTCATATTCAATCCCAATAAAACATTGCCCGCGTTCGACCCCAAAGCATATTCCAACGGGCGATAAAATATAATCGGATTCAAATAATTCACATCATACCCGCGAGTCCGCGCACTATCACCATACACAACGGTTTCAAAAATACTCACATTCAAACGCCGCGACACATTCAACGACAATAAATGCATGGTATTGAATTTACGAACAAAAGCACCGTTCGCATTATTATATCGAATATCTTCCATTTGAGTAAACAAATTGGTGTAACGAATTTTCCAAAAAGATGTCGTAATGCGGAAATAAGGATAATTAAAACTATTATCAGACAGCAACAAAGAGCGATAACCATCGCCGATAAAATTCTGTCCATAGCCGAATTTGAAATTAAAAAACCGACTGGCTTGGTATTCTACATGCCCTTTGACTGAAGCAAAATCGTAGGCTTGATTGTTTTTACCAAACGGTTTAGGGCTTCCTTGCTCAGGTACTACATTTTTATCATTAATAAAATCTCTTTG
>JAYTON010000268.1:0-3070 GCA_043747725.1 Saprospiraceae bacterium | reverse complement strand
CATTTTTAAAATTCAAAAATTGCAATTCTAAGTCTGCAAAGATGGGATTTATTTCATTTAAATCCTTGATGATGTCCGTTTTAACCGCCTCTGTTTTCGATGATTTATAGGATGGCACGGAGTGTTTTATATTGCGTCCTTTTTCAAAATCACGCAGAGTCATCTTGGTATTCACAATATCCGTCCCTTTTTCATTTTTAGCCGTGACAAAATAGTTGTGATTAATTGTGCCATAATGATAAACACCTTCTTTTTCAAAACGAAACATAAATAAATCAATCAGCCGATTTTTTTGAACAGTATTATCGTCAATCACCGTTTTATGAAAGGTGTTTTTATCAATAATAAAAGGGGATAGGTTGAGATAATGCCCTAAATCACCATCTCGACCATAAGCCAACATGACGATTGAATCGCAATTGGTGAAAACAGGGCGGCGGCGGTTTTCCTCATCGTTGAATAGGGTCGTATTCGTATCTACCATCCCCCAATCCAATTCATAACTGATGGTACTTGAGCGAGGGAAACGGATTTCAATATCTCGAACGGAAAAGAAATCATAGCCGACTAAAAATGCCGCCTCCCAGAGTATATCTTTCAATGCCATTTCAACATTTTCGCAAGCATCAGCCATTTCATTAGCAGGCGTTTCAGAATAAGACCCCCTCAGTATTTGGAGGTATTTATGAGCATTGTGGGCATCTTTTGTTTCATCCAAAAGATTTTGACAGAGCGTTTCATATTCAGGTGCAAACAGAGGCAGCTGCAATTCTTTGATATGTTGGTAAATATCTAAAATTGCCTCGAAAAAATCAAAATTTGCTTCATTTTCAGGTGTTAATTGATGTTTAACCAAAAAGTCAGAGGCTATATTTAGATGATTATTAGCTACTTCCTCCCAAAAATTGGATAATAAAATATAATACAAAGTTTGACCTGTCATAATATAGGTGGACATTAATTGTTCAAGTCGTTCCATATTCGCCACTTCCATTGGCTTGAGCAATTGTATTTGTTTACCAATTGGCAAAGGGAAATTTTCAAAAACCAATTTCAAATAATAACTCGAATCGCGTTTCACATCTTCGCCATCACGCACCTTTATCATTTCAGTAAAAATATCTTTTTTATAGCGACACATTTCCTCCAAAATGCTTGTAATATGCCGATTCGCTTTGACATTTGACAACACATCCTGACTGACTGCTATGGATTTAAAATAAGGTAATCTAAAATTTAATACTTCTTCTTCAAAATCGGGCTGAATATACATGCCCCAAAGCATCGTTTCGGTTGCTGTCATTGCGAGGGACGAAGCAATTTCATCTTCTACACGACCAATTTTACGAAAGCCAATATCAGGCGCATCTTTTCGCAATTCGATAGTGCCTTTAGCCATAAAAAAGGCTTGTTTGATGGTCTGTTTATAAGACAATGCCTTGTAAAATGCTACTGCAAAGTCTTTAGCTTTATCATCGTTGATGGAGGCGGACGTAGCAATCACCGCTTTTACACCCGCAGCAAAAAGTGTATCTACTTGCCCTTTGGTAGAGCAACCATTGAGAAAAACCAATTTCAAATTCTTTTGCTGACCCAGCAATTGAGCCAAGCCTTTTTCGCTGGCTTCGGCATCTTCTAAGAGTAATTCATCGCCACCCGCATGACCACCGTAATGAAATATGGTCAACAGGTCGGGATTATCTATAAAAATGGCGGAAAGTTCTTTAATGGTCGTGCTTTCTTCATGTTCGACGCTGATAAATCCCCGTTTTTCCAAAGGGCGCAAAGCCGTACGAATCTGATCGCTTTCTTCTTTCAAAAGCGATAAGTGAGCATCTTCTTGATTGGCAAATGAAAGGACTATGAGCATATTTATGTTTTAAAAACTTTTCAAACAATACCAAATTTAAAATCGCTGCCAAATATATTGCTTATAAGTAGGATTTTGATCCTTATATTTTATTGTCAAATTAGTAGTTAAAATTCTACTTGTATCTCTTCTTGAAATACAGGCATCCCCTTGAATTACTAAACTATCATTTAAACTTTTATTAAGGCTTTTAAGGTTTTGTTTTGGAATGATGATATGGTCACCCGATGCTTTACCAATAAAATCATATACAATTAGAGTATTAGATTTTATCGAACCTCTCAAAATAACTTGGTCTCTTGCTTCAGATTCTTCCAATATATTTATCTGATAAGCGAAATAAGGACCTGTTTGAATGGGATAATTACCCAAATTATATGTTCCTAAAAACTTAGAAACAGTCAGAGTATCGCAATTAATGCCTTCATAACCTAAAGCACAATTGCAATTACCTGACTCATATTTTCTACCGTTCAGGCAATTAGGTGCTTTTTGACAAGCCAAGATGAAGATCATAAGAATGACTAAAACACTCAATAGATTTTTCATAATTATATAATTTTAAAGGGTTTATAGAATTTTATAACTTAAATAGGCTTGAAAAAAAGGTTTTGAATCTTTTTTAACTGATTGATTATATCGAATACCTACGCTAATACCCGAACTGTAATTGCCAATAGCCATATCTCCAAAGTAGCCGAATTCTATTTTTGTTGTGTTTTTTGTATCAGGTCCAGTTCTTCCCAAATAACAAGGGATAACATTTGCAGGTAGATTAGATAATTCAGATATTCTATATTTATATTCTGTCACTTCTTTATAGGTTTGCTCTTTTATAAAACTTAAATCAGCATTTAATCCTACACCAAAACTGACAAATTTGAAATCGTATCTTAATTGCACTGGTATAAGTCTGATACTATTCGTGAAATTATATTTTTCAACTGTGGCAATAGAGTCTTTATAGGAGCGCAAGCCTGAATTTGTAGGAGGCGCATAATCTGTTCTGCCACTTAGCTTTTGAGAATCCCTTGACACATATCGTTTAGTCAAATCCACCATCGCCTCCATTTGCAGATAAATACCTGCCGGACGATAAGCTGAATATGTCGCCCCAATAAAATAATTAGACCCCTCAGTATTGGGCTGATAATTCATGCCTGCTTTAACGCCAATTGACAATCCGTTGCGAAAATCGGT
>JAYTON010000267.1:0-3016 GCA_043747725.1 Saprospiraceae bacterium | reverse complement strand
CCTCACGGTCTTGCGTGGAAATAATGGTCAAATTATCGAAATTATGGGCTAATTGCGCTTCGTATTCAGCCATTTTACGGGCTTCAATTTTCCAAAATGGCTTTGTGAGCCAATAGGAACTTTCTGCCCGGCGAGCAGCACCCATTGAAAAAGCATCCATATAATCCAAGGTTTTGGGCAGATTGAGATGGCGAACATACTCTGCCATACGAGCCAATTGGCAATAAATATGGTCTGGCTTTTCACCGTCAGTGATTTGGGTAATTTGCTTTTTAATATTTTTATTAAAAAAATAAGCGACTTGAAATGGCAAATTACGCGCGCCTATTCGGTTAAAAGGATGTTTCAAAAGATTATTTAAAATATTAAAAACAACTGTTTTTTTATTTAAATAAAGGATGAAAATTTTAGAGCAATATTGCTTAACTTCTTGATAATCAATGTCTTGTACCTCTTGTTCGGCGAGCGAACAGAGCACTATTTCATGGTAGCGCGAAAGTTCACGAATTTGATGAAAGATGCGGAGTTTATCACCTTTTTCAAGCGGATAAGGAAAACGAGATGTCAGAACGAGTAATTTCACATATTTAATTTGGGGCAAAGTTAGTGAAACTCCTGTATGGATTTAAGCATAAGCAATAAAATAGTAGTTTTTAGCTTGATAAAATTGCTCTTCAAACGCTTCTATAATGAGGGGTGGCTTTTGGTCGAGCCAATTTTTCATGAGCGATATTTTCATATCGCATTTTTCAAAAAAATCAAATATCTGCTTGGGCGTAGTGCCATACACATCCGAGCCGCCTAAGCCATGTTCAAAAACGATGATGGGTTTGCAGCGCATGATGGTTTTTTCAGCGCCTTTCAAAACGAGCATTTCAGCTCCTTCCACATCTATTTTTATAAAGTCAATGCTTTGATTTTGCGGGATAATATTATCCAAAAGGTCTGTTTCGACGGTGATAAGCGTATCTTCTTCGTCGGGGCGGTCATAACGGCGTCGTAAAATACCACTGTATGAAGGGTTTGAAATAACATAATTAAAGGATGTCTCGCCTTTTTGGTAGCTCAAAGCTGTTTTGTAAAAATGGCAATTGGGCGGGTATTTTTTTTGAATGAGTCCATCAAAAAGGTCGGGCAAGGGTTCAAAACAGTAGTGTTGCCCTTTGGGTGCGAAGACCAATATTTTATCCAACATTTCACCTTTATGACAGCCTACATCAATACAATTGGAATCGGGGCGACATATCGAGCGCAGTATTCGGATGGTTTGAGCATCATAACGCTGGTTTTTCGTAAAAATTATCGGTAATTTTTTGATGACTTGTTTAATCTTTTCTATCATGACATATCGCGAAACGCCTGTTCCGCATAGATTTAGACACTAATTTTTTGTTTAGGTAAAAGGGATTCATAAGTATTCATAACCTTAGAGGCAATTTCTAAATTATCGAAATGCAAGAGCGCAAAGGTGCGGGCTTTTTCGCCGATACCCCTCAGTATTTGAGGGTTTTTGAGGCAACTATCTATTTTTTCAGCGAACTCGTAGGCGGTATTAGCTATCAAAACTTCCTCGCCATCGTGTGCGTTGATGCCCTCCAAGCCCATTGAAGTGGTGAGAACGACTCTGCCGAGCATCATGGCTTCTAATATCTTGACGCGGATGCCGCTGCCACTGAAAAGCGGTACAATTGCAACACAATGCTCATTCATAAAAGATTGAGCATCAGGTACTTCGCCTATGAATTGTACATTTTTAACTTTTATATTTTTCAACCAGGAGGGTGCATTTCTACCGGCAATATGGAGCTTGAGCCTTTGCCACCCCTCAGTATCGGAGTGTGTATTTTCAGTCCAGACGTTTTCTAAAAACCATTTGAGTCCTTCTTGATTGGGCATCCAATCGAGCGCGCCGATAAAACCGATGGAAGGTTTTTTATTGAAAATCTGCCAATTGGCTCTGTAATCACGGCTATTCAGCCCGACAGGCGTGACCAATGCTTCACCTTTATAACCCAACAGCCTAAAAATTCGGAGGTCGCGACTTGTTATAGGTAGGAGGACGTCGCATTTGGTAATGTTTTCTAATTCAAACCGTCTTAATTTTTGATTTAAGAAATTAAGATACCATTTTTTAGGAGCTATATTGGTTATTTCAGCCACACGTTTCCAAATTTCATGCTCTACGTTATGAGCGCGTAGGGCTATAATAGCGTTAGAATATTGACGGATGATCGGGATATAAGGTGCCAGAAAAATGGTTTCTAATTGGATGATATCGAAAGTTTCGTTTTTTAATATTTCAATTAATTTTGATTCATAGTTTCTTGAAATAAAACGAGTTACATGATAGGATTCTTTTTCAAATAAATTTTTAAACGCCCCCCAAGCTGTTATATGGTTGTAAATATCCACATGGTGAATCGTTTTATAAATGGACTTGAAGGAGTCAGGCAGCTCAGATACAGACACTCGATGCTTGCTCGTGTTCATAGTCAAGAGCGTCATTTCCGCCCCTAACTCTTTAAGAGATTTTGCTAAGGTATTGACAGCAATGACTTCGCCGTCTTTGAGTGGATAAGGAAATTTTTTGCAAAGCTGGAGTATCTTCATGCGCTCAGTTGTGTAGGTATTGGCAACAATACACTCGATGAAAGACAAATTTAGGTCAGCTAAGTTTTATTTTTATGTTTTTTAACATTTATTTTCTAAAAAGATAGGGGGAAAACAAATGAAAAGCTTATCGTCAGTATTTTCTTTACACTCCTCTATATAATTTTATGGATGGTCTTTAAATCTTTATTTCACCAACCATTTCTTCTGGTTTGAGCCATTTATCGAAATCTTCAGAAGTCAAATAACCTAAAGAAAGGGCTGATTCTTTGAGCGAAGTACCTTCTTTATGTGCTTTTTGAGCGATTTCAGCAGCTTTATAATAGCCGATATGCGGGTTTAAAGCCGTGACGAGCATTAAAGAATTTTGAACATAAAAATTGATATTTTTTTCAATCGGCTCTAT
>JAYTON010000266.1:0-6120 GCA_043747725.1 Saprospiraceae bacterium | reverse complement strand
AAAGCACTATTGATTTTATTCAATTCAATGCTCAATACTGAGGGGTCTTCTAAACCCATGCATTTTTGGCGTTCATATTCTGCATAGCGAGCCGAGAGTTGTACGACTTCCGCTTTTAAGTCGGTATCATGAATGGTGAGTTGCATTAATTGGGCAATGACTTGTTTGGTTTTGCCTTCTGCTAATAGATTTTGGAGTGCTTGTTTCATATATGAGTTGTTTTTACATAAGCAAATATAAAACATATTCTGATAAATGGGTGTGTATTTGCCTCTGACACGGTTTTTTCTCCTTGTAAACTTCGCACTTTTGTACCTGTAACGGTAAACGTATGTGACTGACTCGGTTTATTACTATGCGAACAACCAATTTTTGTATTGGAATAAAATGTTTGCGTCGGATGGGATATTTTAACGAAACGATTAGGATGCCCACGTAGGGGCGCCCCTACGTGGGCACCCACATTGTCAAACCGAATATCCATAATTAATAACGTTTGCCAATGATGCGGTTTTTGACGCCCTGCCACGGTTCATGTTTTCAAATGATGCGCTCCCGTTTGTAAATGACGTGGGTTTTTGACGCCCTGCCACGGTTCATGTTTTTAAATGATGCGCTCCCGTTTGCCAATGACGTGGTTTTTTCATGCCCTGCCACGGTTCATGTTTGCGAATGTCGCGCTCCCGTTTGCTAATGACGTGGTTTTTTCACGCCCTGCCACGGTTCATGTTTTCAAATGTAGCGCTCCCGTTTCAAAATGACGTGGGTTTTTCACGCCCTGCAACGGTTCATGTTTTCAAATGTAGCGCTCCCGTTTGCCAATGACGTGGGTTTTTCTCTCTGCGAACAGCAGACGTTTGCCTCAGAATGGCAAATGTTTGCTTCAGAACGCCAAATGTTTGCGTCAGAATGGAAAACGTTTGCGTCAGAATGGAAAACGTTTGCGTCAGAATGGGGCACCCACTTAGGGGTGCCCCTACTTTTTATCGATGAAATCTTCGTCTATGTCTCGCCACATCGTGTGGTAATGATAAATGCCGCCGTCTCGATTCGAGAACTCGATGATGCAGGCGGGACTCTGTAAACGGAAATAATGCAGTTGGGTGACATCCTCGCTGCCCATCCAGACGAAACGCATGTCGTTGAGACTGCGGCGAATGCGCTTCATTTTTTCGTCCGCTACTGAGGGGGTCAGGTTTTTGACCCACGATTCAATAAGTCCGAAGACCATCGCTTTTTGCTCTTCATTCAGCTCTAAGAAAGTGACGCCTTGCTTCATTTTCACGAAAGGTTCTTTGCCTGTTTGCACCATCACATCCACGTCTTTGGGTAGTTCGCCGAGTCGGGCTTTGGCTTTTAAGGTCGGGCTTAGGCTGTTGTAAAGCCCTTTGCCGAGCGTGTCTTCTTCGTACATAATGTGCTTGCCCGCATATTCGCCCGTTGTAACGAGCGCAGGATTAATGCCTGTAAACATAGGCGTACACGTGACGCTCATTTTAGAAAAAGTCATGTTCAAAGAGATATGGTGTCCTTCAAATTTGAAACCCCAAGTGCCGCCCACGCTCGGCTCTCCAAAAATAGATGTCCAGTAATTTTGATTACCATAACGATTGGCGATGGGATTGCTCGCCGCCGTAAGCCTCGTGTGAATCCCTTCATCATATTCCATGATAAAAAGAAACTTCAGATAGCCTTGTTGACTCAAAACGGTATGCAACAAATTGTGTACTTTTTGTTTTTGAATGTCCGTTAAGTCTTTGAACCATGCCCCTTTGCGCGTCACTTGTCCATTGGGTAGGTTCGACCATTTTGTACGGGCGGTATCTGCGAAGGTGAATTGCGCTGTAGTGCGTTGGTCAGCTGTCAAAGCATTGAGAAAAGCTTTGGCTGCATCCACAGTAGGCTTTTGGTTGAAGGCATTTTGCGCCGATGTTTGAAGTGCAATAGAAATTAGGATGAGGAAGAGACATTTTTTCATTGGTAAATTCTTGAGTTGATTTATCTCAAGCCACGAATTTAAGAAACTTTAACCAACTCGTCATCACCAAATTTTCACTCTTTTCGCAGGATCGCGCCACATTTTATTCGTCGGATTGACATTAAAGGCTTCATAGAATTCAGGGACATTAACAAAGGGACCATTGACTCGGAGATTGGCTGGCGCGTGAACATCCGTCATGATTTGTCGAGCCAATCGCTCTTTGGTTTGTTGCGTCATCCAACCCAGTGCGTAACCCATGAAATAGCGTTGGAGGGGTGTATAATTGCCTATCTTTTCACCTTTTTTATATTGCTCCGTTTTCTTAAAGGCTTTCAAACCCAAGACGATGCCGCCCAAATCGGCAATATTTTCACCCAAAGTCGCTTCACCTCTCACATGCATGGTATCCACCGCAACAAATTCGTTGAATTGGTCAACGAGCATCTTTGTCCGCTCAGTAAACTTAACGGAATCTGCCGGTAGCCACCAAGCCACGAGATTGCCCGCAGCATCATATTGCCGTCCTTGGTCGTCGAAGCCATGCGTAATCTCATGACCGATAGTGGAAGCCGCTGCATAACCATACGCCACCGCGTCATCTACTTCGCTATCATTGAAACCAGGAATCATAAAAATAGCAGCTGGCAATACGATCTCATTATTAGAAGGGTTGTAATAAGCGTTGTAGGTCTGCGGCGTCATATCCCATTCAGTGCGGTCAACAGGCTTGCCCAATTTCGACACATTATAATTGTACCACCATTTATTGGCATTGATAATGTTGCGAGCAAAGCTGCTGCGGTCAATAGACATGGCTGAAAAGTCTTTCCATTTATCGGGATAGCCCACCTTTTTAGTGACTTTAGTGAGTTTATCCAAGGCTTTTGCTTTGGTTCCTGCACTCATCCAATCGAGGGCATTGATGTTTTCAGCGTACGCTTCTTTAATACCATCCACCATTTTAGTATACCTCAATTTAGCGGCTTCAGGGAAAAACTCTTTGACAAAAAGCTGACCGAGTGCATCTCCGAGCGCATTTTCCTGAGCATCCAGCACGCGTTTCCAACGCGGCTTCTGTTCTTTTTTACCTTCTAATATTTTACCATGAAAATTAAAATCTTCATCCGCAAACTTCTGACTCAACTTAGAAGCAAAGCTGCCCACAAGTTGAGAAGTCAAATATGCTTTCCAATCTTCAACCGTGAATTTTGATAAACTGGCATCCAAAGCCCTATAAAATTCAGGCTGACCGACTACTACTGAATCGGACTTGATACCCATTTTTTTCATCTGCATCTTCCAAGATACTGAGGGGGTCAAGTTTTGTAACTCCTTGACACTCATGGGATTATAGTTTTTATATTGATCGCGGAGGGCTTCAATGGTGCGATGCGATTGGGCTAAAAACGTCTCCATTTTGAAAACTGTTTCAGATTTTTCAGAAGCCATCCCCTCAGTATTACCTAAGAGTTTGAACAGATTGGTCAAATATTTTCGGTATTCGCTTCGGATATTGGTATTGCGATCATCTTTATTGAAATAATAGTCCCTATCGGGCAAACCCAAGCCACCTTGCCATAAATAAAATGAATATTTACTCGAATTTTTCAAATCCTGATAGATGAAGCTCCCATACATAGGTGCGACTTGATACGTCTGCAAAGTAGCCACCATTTCTAACACGCCATTGATGTCTTTGATAGCATTAATTTGCTCTAATTCAGCTTTGAGCGGTTCAATCCCTTGCTTTTCAATAGTCAAAGTGTCCATGCCGGTATGCCAGAAGTCGCCGATTTTCTGTTCATTAGAGCCTGCAGGGGGATTGGTATTAGCGGCAGCCTCTTCGCTCACCTTTTTCATTTTGCTATAAATATCTTCTTGCAAAAGTTTTCCAATGCCCCAGCTACTTTCACTGGCAGGAATTGGATTAGCTTTCAACCAACCTCCGTTAGCAAAAGAAAAGAAATCATCGGCAGGGTTGATACTGTCATTCACGTTTTTAGAAATCGTATCCCGAATCGACATGGCGGTAGTATTAGTCTTTTCGTTTTTACAAGCGATGAAAAACGCAAACGCGGAGAGTAGAAGTATAGATTTATTCATAATTTGGTTGATAATTATTTAAATGATAAACAGGGTAAAGATAGTTTTTCCCTTAAATTTTTATATTTCCGCATCCTCTAAATCCTTCTTAATGCGCTCGCTCGGCTCAACAAATATTTCAAGTTTGACTTTGTCTTTACCTTTCATCGCCTTCCATTCTTGCGCCGCATCATTGAGGACGACAAGCAAATCCCACCGTTTGATAGGCTGTTCTTTCGCTAAAAAATCATCATAATTTCTTAAAACAATTTGAACATGATTGACATCCAACCATGAAAAATCGCAGAGGCAATCAAAAAAAGCATCTAAATTTTTACCGAAGTAAGTAGGTAAATGCAGTTGCTTGCTGATAAGCGTATAAAAATCAGCCATAGTAGCAATAGTTTTGCCATCTATGACAGCCACGATGACCGATTTATCACTTTTAGAGTTGTGATTTTCCTTTAATATTTTAAAGTTACTTGACATGATTATATATTAAATTGCTGTTAGTTGATTTTCGTTGTAAAGATAAAAGAATTATTTGATTTCAACAAAGGTCTGATAGTGATCATTGGTGTACCAAGCCCTGCCATCCGAGCCTGTGATGATGCGCTCAGTGCCTCTATTTTTACCTTGAATTTTTGGATTCACATCCCATTCTTGATATTTAATTTTTTTTCCTGAAGCATCGTTTATATCCAAATGCCGTTCTCGATTTTGAAAATTGCGCCCGCCGACGTAACCATCCATTGCCACACCATTCTGTTTAATGTAATCCAATATCTTAAAAACCTTAGGCGGAATACTATTATTCGCTACATTGGGTGGCGTTCTATCATCGTCGCTGGTTCTATTTCCTGTGTACTTTTTACCTTTTTTACTCACGGAAGGTTCGTTTTGGTCGTCGGATACTGAGGGGGTAGCTGTCTGTGCTACAGTCGAATTATTATTCGCCGCCGAGTCAGCTTTTCTGCTATTATTAGCGCAACTCATTGATAATAAATAAGTTACAAAAATAAGGATGAAAGATATTTTCTTAATCATAAAAATTTTCATTTAAATTTAAAAAACTATGTGTCCTATTTGCCTATGTGTTTCAAAAAAAATCAGACCGACAAACCTTATTTTAATTCTTTCAAAGCCCTTTCAATAATGCTGTCAATTCCAGCCGCTTCATCGCTTTTTGATAAATCTTGCCTAATCGTCGGAGGTGTTCCATTTTCAATATTAAAACCGGCAGGCGTAAACGTATTCGTACCTGAATAACGAATTATCCAACCATTGGGCAATTGAGTAGAAGTAGGAGTGCCGCCGCCGCCACCTGTCCAATCGCCAATCACTTTTACATTAGGCAAATTGAGCATAGACGCTACAAAGAGGGTAGTGGCACTATAGCATCGCCGATTGGTCAGTATTATGACTGGTTTAAGATACTTTTTGTCACCTTTGGGCTCAATATAATTGTCTTTCAAGGCACTGAAATCATTTCTACCCGGTCCACTTTTCTCTTTACCTTTCCAAGCGAGCAATTTCTTATCAATAAATCTTGAAACAAGTTGATTGACATTTGAAATTGAGCCGCCTCCATTGCTTCGCACATCTAAAATAATACCTTTCGTATTTTGAAAACGCCCAATCACTACATCAATATCAAAATCCGAAATATTGCTGCTGAAACTGTTATATCGAACATAGCCTACTGTATTATTATCCAAAAAGCGATTAATCAACGAACCCGTGAAGCGATAATCATTTTTTAGATAATTGCGTTCCACCAAATTAGCATTGTAATTATCAGGATAATTAAGATACCATTCCCAATTTCTTGAAAAATTGAAGGCGCCAAACAAGTTAGTATGCCCATCGCGCAATGTATAAAGCATGGAATCAATCACTCTAAAAACGGTGGCATCATTCATCGTATCCCTAATACGCGGTATCCAGACATTGCCGACTGAATCCCAATTCACACTTTTATATTCAAAAAATGGATATTTTTCATTGATGGTTTTCCAAACGAATTTCACATTTTCAGTGGGTGTATTCTTTGGGTC
>JAYTON010000265.1:0-7592 GCA_043747725.1 Saprospiraceae bacterium | reverse complement strand
CATTTTTAACAGTAAAGCCTTTGTCGGCATGGTCATAAATCTTAATTTTGATAATCGAGATAATACGCTTTTGCCCTCGTCTGGCAGTTTTTTCAATATAAAAACGCAGGCTTATAAGGGGCTTAATCAATTCACTAAGTCATTTGCTCAAATTATTTCAGAACTTGCCATTTATAAAAAATTAGACCGTCAATCATACGTCGTCATTGCTAACAGATTGGGCGGCGGGTACACTTTTGGGAAACCGACTTTCTATCAAAGCTTGTTTCTTGGTGGTCATGAAAATCTGTTGGGTTTTAGGCAATATCGGTTTGCAGGAGAAAGTATATTGTATAATAATTTTGAAATACGCCTAAAGATTGCTAATATTAGCAGTTATATTCTACCTGGTCAGTTGGGCATCATGGGTTTTTATGATGTCGGAAAAGTTTGGGCGAAGGGTTACAACAGCGATACATGGCATCAAGGCGTCGGCAGCGGTATTTATTTTGCGCCTGCACAAATGGCTGTGTTTCAATTAGTTACAGGTTATTCCAAAGAGGGCTGGTATCCTTATTTTACGATGGGATTGCGGTTTTAAAAATTTATAATGAAAACAACCATCATATCGCCTTTACACTACAAACGACAGTATGAAAGCAGTTCAGAATTTGAATCGCTTGAAATCGCCGTGTCCTTTCAGCCCTATCTTGAGCATATAAAAGAGTTGCATAAAAATGAAAAGACGATTAAATCCACTTTTTATCAATTCATCATCAAGACGTTTTGCAAATATCCTGAATTGGAAAACCCCCTTGCTTTAGAAGCCATTAATCAGTATCCAGAATTGCTCGAATTGCTATATGCTACCCTATCGAATGATATTTTGAGCAATGAAAATGGGCAGCATTGGGGATTGAGTATGCCTTTGCAACCCACCATGTTTTATAGCACCGATGCCCTGTATGAGCTAATTGATTTAGAAAATGAACGGGTAAAAAAAGCTGCAATTATTCATAATAAAATAAGCAATAATCGGGAGTCCATACTGTATGCACTCATTTTTGAAAAATTATATCAGGGTTGTCCTGCTCCAAGAAATGAAATTTATCATGGCATTTTTAATGATGGGACTTACTTGGAAAAATATTTCTTAATCAATTTTGATTCGAGATTTATCAAAATTTATACGACGGAGACATTGCCTAAAATAGACATTGAGACCTTTTCGCTTTATTTACAAACGGAGGAAGGCTTGAATGAATTGCAGCGCATTCTGCCCATGAATTTGTTTAAAATAGAAGGTTTTACAGTCCTTACATTCACCGACATTACGACGGATTATGTTGTCAATCATATAAAAACCTTGCTTTCAAATAGGGATATACACAATTTAGAAGCGCTTTATGATGATATTCTGCAATCCTTAAAAACGATGCTTCAAAGCCATGATGTTGAATTTGGCTTGTTACCCTTTTTGAATATCAACAAAAAATTTGTTTTTAATGAAGGTATTGCCAGCCACAGCATCTTTATAAGGACATTGAAAGAGGATGGCGCAGAGGAAGAAACCTATCAGGAAAGTGCTGTCAATTATTTTAAAGATCCATGTCTTCTTTTTTTTGACGATATTACAATGCAAAATGGAACAGAACAAATCTTTCTCAAATGGTTGAAAAATAAAGGCATTATTTCATTTGCCTTGTTACCTGTGTTTAGCAATAATAAATTGACAGGCGCGCTCGAAGTCTACTCTCATAAAAAAGATGCTTTGAATAAAGATATTTTATCGAAATTAGATGTCATATTGCCTCAAATTGGGCAAATGTTTCAAAACAATGTGAGTGAATTTGAAGCGCAGATTGAAAGCATTATCAAGGAGAACTTTACCTCGCTGCAACCCTCCGTGCAATGGAAATTTAATGAAGTGGCTTGGCTATATGTCAAAGACAGATCATGCCAAAAGACCCAACCAGACTTGCAACGCATATTTTTTGAGCATGTTTATCCCTTATATGGCGCTATTGATATTCGCAATTCTACCATCGAAAGAAATGCCGCTTTGCAAAAGGATTTTCAAGTGCAATTGACTTTATTAGAGCAAACTTTAGTAGGCTTAGAAAAAAAAATCAAGTTGGATTTACTGAACGAATTGCTTTTTGAATGCCGCAAATGGTTAGATACATTCTCAGCGTTTATCAATTCGGGAGAAGAGAACAAATTGAATGCTTTTTTAACCAATGATGTAGAGCCGTTGCTCTTTCATTTGAAAAATAATTCATCTGAAACTGAAGATTTAATTGATAATTATCTGCGTTCTACGGATGAATCAACCGGTATTGCTTTTGAAAATAGAAGAAAATTGGAAACGTCCATAGTATTTATCAATACTATAATCAATAATGACCTCGAATCAATGGCAAAGCAACTGCAACAAGCCTATCCTTTCTATTTTGAAAAATTCAGGACTGATGGTATAGAATATGACATTTATATCGGTCAATCTATTGCGCCTGATAAGCCATTTGATTTACTGTATTTAAAAAATACGCGCTTATGGCAATTAAAATCAATGGCTTCTATTGTTAGGTTGTGCCACGCTATGACCCCTCAGTTGCCAACGCATTTAGAAACCACTCAACTTATCTTCGCTCATTCTAATGCCATTGATATTAGTTTCAGAAACGACGAACGACGGTTTGATGTAGAAGGCTATAACATTCGGTATCAAATCATTAAGAAGAGAATTGACAAAGTCCATATTAAAAATACCCAAGAACGCCTTACTCAGCCCGGTAAAATTGCCATTATTTATTTTAATCAAAAAGAAGCGGATGAATACGCCAAATATATCAAATCTTTAGCCGCTCAAAATATATTATTGAATGATTTGGAATATTTGGAATTGGAGAATTTACAAGGCGTTATTGGTTTGAAGGCGTTGAGAGTGGGGGTGTGTGTTTCGTTGGACGTTTTCCCATCAAGCCCCAAGGGGGAGCCGTTTGGAAATAGCTGAAAATTCATTCTTTTTATTTCCGAATAAGTTTAATCAGTATAAAATGTTTTCGTTCATTTTATTCCGATTGGCTCCCCTTTGGAGGTTAGAGAAGCGTTAAAAAAGCACCCCCTCAGTATTTTCATTAAATTCCTATTAGAAATACTTTTTTGACATTATTGAACATAAAAAAATGAAAATTCAAACTATTGCAATCCTACTATTATTTTTAGTATCTAACAGTGATGCACAAAATCAAATCTATCATACCTCATGGAAAAAAGACGGGTGGGTAGTAGCAGGTGGTCTGGGGCTTTTGGGCATAGGTTATGTTGTCAATGCCAACGTCGATAAAGCAACGGTGTCAGATATAAATCTTTTAAATAGAAACAATGTGCCTGCATTTGATAGGAAAGCGATTGATAATAATTCAAAAGACGCACAGAACATGAGCAATGTATTGCTTTACTCAGGCATTGCGCTGCCGCTTTCCGTATATTTATCTTATAACAGCAAAAACGAATACGCTGCCATTACTGTTATGGCTCTGGAAGCGGCTGCTTATACGGGCGGCTTCACAAGCATTCTGAAAGCCACAGTTAAAAGATATCGCCCTTACGCCTACAATACCAATTTGACATTGTATGAGCGAATCAATGCCAGTACAAAAAAGTCGTTTCCGTCGGGTCATGTCAGCACCACCGCCGTCGCGTCTTTTTTTACAGCCAAAGTCTTGACAGATTTATATCCTGAATCGAAATACAAACCGCTGATTTGGACTGCCGCCGCCGTCATTCCTGCTGCCACAGGGTTTTTAAGGTATAAAGCAGGCAAACATTTCAGTTCGGATGTTTTGGGAGGGTATATTTTGGGTGCTGGTATCGGGTATTTAGTGCCAGCTCTCCATAAATCAAAAAATGTATCGTTGGGTATGTCGCCTACTGGTGGGGCGAATTTGACTTGGGTGTTTTAAAGAGACATTAGACGATAGATAACTAAAATTTTCATAAAACCTGTTTGATATGCGCATAATAGATTGAAATAATCGCGGAGCGATTGAATATGAATAACCTTCGATGCAATCGGAGGGTTAAAGCGAGCGAGTTGCCCTAACCGCAAAGCGGTTGAATGTGAAATATTGCCAACTACCGACTATTTTACATTCAACTGCTCCGCAGTTATGCTAATTCGCTACAATCCCCCCGATTGCATCAGGGGTTATTCACATTCAATCACGGAGTGATTTCTACCGATTAATGAAAATCTATGACCCCTCAGTAAAATAGGCTATTTATTTTTCAATTTAATGAAATCATTAATGTCCAATAACTATGACTAACCTAAAAAAATGCCTGTTCTGTTTCTGTATTCTTAACTTGAGTATCATATCAGTTAAGAGCCAAACGGTGACGCACAGCGTTTTTTTATGGGGCAATACACCCCCTCAGTCAACGGCATATTTGACGCTCATTGAATCCCTCAAAACCAATATGTCTGCTACCCATCCCAACACCCTTTTGGTTTTAGGCGACATAACCGAGCAAGACAAGCAAGGCAATATAAATATAGAAAAACTCCAAGTCTATCAAGAGTTATCGAATTTGAAACAAACCGAAACCTATATAACAGGCGGCGATAGAGATTGGAACAATTCAGGTAAAAATGGACTGCAAAACATTAAATTCATAGAGAAATACCTTGAAAAAGAACTGAAACTCAAAAAAGCCTTCGTGCCTTCCGATGGCTGTCCGGGTCCTAAAGTGATTGACATCAATGATAGTCTCATAGTAATTGCCATCAATTCGCAATGGTTTATCCATCCTTTTGACAAACCGACGTCGCCCGATACCGATTGCAGCACCCTCTCCCCTGCCGATTTCTATGAAGAATTGGAAGAGATTTTAGACAATAATGATGATAAAAACATCATCATCATGGCGCATCATCCCATCTATTCTTCGGGGCAATATGGCGGTCAGCATTTGGAGCTTCGGCATTTAATCCCTGTTTATGGCTCATTTGATGTCGCTTTTCATCAGAATATAGGCACGCCTAAAGATTTTGCCTATCCATCTTATAAGCAATACATCGACAATATGCGCAAGCTATTGGCATCGCATCGCTCAGTCATTTATGCTTCGAGCCATGAACACCACACGGCTATTTCAAAGCACGGCGACAATATTTTTATCAATACCAGCGCCTCCGATAAAATCATGAAAGCCGAAAAAGATGCTGCTAATCTGTATTTAAAAAATGCTGCCGCCTACACCCGCCTTGATTATTACGATGATGGCAGGGTTGAATCAATCAATTATTATCTCAATAAAGATAAAATCCAAGCAGATACGGTGGTGATCATGACGTCAGGCTGCGAATATCCTCTTAATCCTCAGACCTCTAATAAAGCCTTCAATCCATGCCTTGTTGACATCAAATTATCCGATGAAGTTTCTCTGGAACAAAAAGCAGTTGCCTATTTGCCCACTTCAAGCGATACCACCGTCGCAGCAGGTGCAGAATATGCGGCTGGTAAATTCAAAAGATTTTGGATGGGCTATCAATATCGCGACGAATGGACTTGCCCTGTGACTGTTCCTTTTCTCAATTTAGATAGCATCGGCGGAGGTTTAATACCCTACGCAAAAGGCGGAGGTTTGCAAACCGTTTCCCTCAAATTTAAAGATAAAAACGGTGAAAAATATGCTTTTCGACAGCTCGATAAAAGCCCTGAGAAGTCGCTTACTGAGGGGGTAAAGAAAACCATTTATAAAGACATCGTGAAAGATTTAATCGCTTCACAACATCCTTATGGTACTTTAGTCGCTTCAAAATTGATGGATGCGGCGGGTATATTACACGCGCAACCGACCTTGTGGGTGATGCCTAACGACCCTGCTTTGGGCATTTATAGAGAAGAGTTTGAAGGGAAAATAGGCACTTTAGAGCCAAAACCAAGAGGGAAATCTAAAAATTATGCAGGTTTTGCAGGAGCAGATAAAATTGTTAAAAGCAATCAAATGCTCAAGTCATTGTATAAAGATTCAAAGCATCGGGTGGATAAAAAAGCATATGCCATCGCCCGCATTTTTGACATTTGGATAGGCGATTGGGATAGGCATGAAGACAATTGGATATGGGCAAAATATGATAAAAAGGGCGGCGTCATCTACCGCCCCATACCCAAAGACCGAGACCATGTTTTTTCAAGTTGGACGGGCGTTATTCCGAGCGTAGCCGATAAAGTGGTGATGAATGCCGCCCATTTTGATTACAAATTCAATAATATCGTTCATTTGACTTTCAAAGCAAGGCATCTTGATAGGCAATTGGGCAGTGAATTGGATAAAAATGATTGGTTAGAAGCTTGTCAATATATCCAATCAGTCATGACAGATAAAGTGATTGATGAAGCTTTAGCCACATTACCTAAAGCTATTTATGACTTAAAAGGAGACATTATCAGAGCCAAACTCCAATCGAGAAGAGCGGATTTAGTGAATGGCACCATGAAGTTTTATGCGCTTTTGGCAAAGGAAGTAGATGTTGTCGGCTCTAATGAAAAAGAACAATTTGATGTTATTAGAAATGAAGATGGCAGTGTATTGGTGAAGATGTTTAGAATTCAAAAAGAGGAAAATATTTTAGTCTTTCAACGCCTGTTTAAACCTCAAAATACTGAGGGGGTCAATCTTTATGGGCTTTCCGGAAAAGATATTTTTTCCATTACTGGAAAAGGCAATCATCAAAATATAAAAGTTAGAATCATCGGCGGCGATAAAAAAGATGAGGTGAAAGATGCCTTTTACTCTAAATCAAAAACCCCATTCACAGAAGTATTTGATTCTAAATCTGAAGACGACATCGTAAAAAGCCCTTATATCAAAGTGCATAAATCCGCCCATGAAGCTGAATATAATAATAAGTCCTTTGAGTATGATGCCTTATTCCCCTTGCCCGTTTTAAGGCAAAGCAGTGGGAATAGATTAGGCGTTGGAGTAGATATAACTTATGTGAAAAAGGGATTTAATAAGCCTGATTTTGCTCAGAAATATAATATTTATGTTCTTTATTATCCTCAATTGAAAGCCAATCGCATTGAATTGACTTACTGGAAAAGATACATTGTCGGTTTATCGGATTTGAAAATACAGCAGATGTTTTCTACATTTTATGATAAATTCCCCTTTTATTATGGTATCGGCACCCGTTCCGTCCGAGATGATAATCTGTTGGAACAAGGCTATTATCGAACGGATTTTCTCACAGCCCGAACAAAAATAGGCTTAGAAAAAACGTTTATTCAAAAGAGCAAGCTGAATTATAGCCTTTTATACGAATACAATCATGTCAAACCGGCGAATACCACTCAGTCAATTTTCCTAAAAAACACTGAAAACCCCATAAAAGGCTTAGGACAATCGCATCTCGTAGGAGCAGAAATAAATTTCGACCTTGATTTTAGAGACAACGCCCATTTTACTAAAAATGGCTCTCTCCTATCCATCCATTCAGCGACCTATCAAGGCATCTATTCCAATAATAAAACGGACAAGCAAACATTCTTCAATAATTCAGAAATCGTCTGGGCGCAATACCAAACGTTCAACATCGGGAC
>JAYTON010000264.1:0-8435 GCA_043747725.1 Saprospiraceae bacterium | reverse complement strand
ATTGTGCTGAATATCAATCGCTTCATCCGTGCTGATTAAACCCTTTGAATGAAACAAATCTTTTAAGCCAAAACGATTGAGCCAAGTCTGCCAAACGCTGGTGTCTTTGCCCGCGTAGAGGATTTGAAAGTTGTCTGCGTTTAAAATATTCTCTTCTTTTAAATTTTTGATGACTTCTAAAAATAATGTCGGATTGCGTTCATCCCCAAACATTGAGCCTGTGTAAGCCACCGTAAATTGGGGAAAAGGTAGGCGTTTTTTATCACTTTTACTTAAAAAAACACCATTTCTGAACACATATACTGAGGGGTGGTAACGGTCGAGATGCTGTTTCAAGCCCGACGAAATAGTGGTGACTAAATCCGCGCTGCGTAAAATAAAGTGGTTGCAAGCATGTTGAAATTTTTCAAAGACAACGTTTTTATACAGTGGGTCAACGTGCAAATCGCGGTAGTCTGCTATCCAAAATACTGAGGGGTAGCGGCGTTTCAAAAGATAGGCGACGACATGGTCGCTCATGGGTCGAAAGGAAGAATAAATATGTGTAATGCCTTGATTTTGAATAATTTGTCGTGCTTTCCAAAAACTTGAAATAATATAAATCAAGCCACCTTCACCAATTATCAGGTTCAGTGGAAATGAATCTAAGAAGCGAATACCCAATTTTAAAAGCGAATTGGCTTTGGCTTCTTCATTAAAATGAATGTTTTTACGAGGGCGAAAAGTAGTTAAAGTGCGGTAATCAAGCGTTGTAGCTTCATGTATTTTGACCCCCTCAGTATTGCGGGCTTCTTGTGGCAATCGATGCCGATTTGAAGTCGTTACGACATCAATGGAATCTACTTTTGGACGTAAAAAGCGGGTAATATTCCAATTTCTAAAAATACCACTGGATTGGATGGGCGGAAAATAGTAAGCAATGATTAAAAATTTCATGGACTAACCCTTTCCGGCAATTTAGGAGGTAAGTAACTTAACAAGTTTGAAAATACTTTTTGAGGTTCAAGAATGGCTTGAATCACTTCCAGAAATTGTTGGGCGATGATGCGTTCATCAAATTCAGTTTCCACTTTTTTTCTACTTTTTAGAGCCATCGCCCGCCGCTCTTTCGGCGATAATTGGATTATTTTAATCATGGCATCCGCTAACGATTGGGCGTTGCGGACTTCTACCAAATAACCATTGGCACCATGTTCCACAGCCTCGCGGCAACCCGCCACATCGGTGCTGATAACGCACCGTTGCATCGCCATCGCTTCTTGAATCACGCGTGGAATGGCTTCGCGATAGGAAGGCAAAACGACACAATCGGCTTCGCGAATGAGCGGACGCACGTCGGCAACCATGCCCTTGTAGATAATAATTTTTTCATCTATCCAAGCCTGTAATTCATTTTCGTTGATAGCCGAAGGATTGCCGTAATCAATCTCTCCGACCAGCCAAAACTCTGAATTGGGTTGTAGTTTTTTTACAATGTGAGCGGCTTCTACAAATTCACAAATGCCTTTATCGTACAAAAAACGCCCGATAAAACAGAAAATGACCTTGTCAAGATGAATGCTTTTAGGTTCTTTCGGTTGAAAATGCAGCGTATTGATGCCGCATCCTTTTACTGAGAGGCTTTTTTCAGCCTCGACAATGCCCAATTGATTGAAAAGCAAGCGGTCATCTATATTTTCAAAAATAACTTTTTGACTGAATTTGAAGGATAATTTATACAATTTTTGACTGATGATATTCACTAAACCATTGTGTAAAAAGGCATAACCTAAGCCAGTAACAGCACAAACGTAGGGAATATTCAACCAGGCCGCTGCTAAACCACCCCAAATGTTGGGCTTCACTGTATAGTTCAGCACAATATTAGGGTTCTCACGCCTGAGTATTTTTTTTAATTCAAAAAAAAGACGTAGGTCGTGAAAAGGGTTCAAACTCTTGCGGGCAAGGTGTTTGAGCGGAATGTGATGAACCGTCGGAAAATCGTTCAGATACATAATGAAGGTGTCTAAAGGGGCGATGACAACTACCTCAAACCCATTATTGAGCAAAATATTCAGAATATTGCGTCTGAAATTATGAATATTCCATGTAGAATTGGCAACTATTACGATTTTCTGTCTTTTGTTCATTGCTTGCCGAGCAGTGATTAATGCTTGAATTAAAAATATTGGGTTCCTTTTGTTTTTTTCACTTTTTCATTCACTTGCTTAATGTCCTGCTCTTTGGATTTTGGGTAAATCAGCAACACATTATCATCGTCCACAATTATCAAATCTTCGACCCCCCTCAGTATCACGAGCTTTTCGTCGGGTACGCGCACGAAGCAGTTAGAGGTTTCAGTCGCTATCACGTTTTTGCTTTGGAACACATTATTATCATCATCTTTTTCAGACTCTTGATATAAAGCACCCCATGCCCCTAAATCCGACCAACCGAAATCGCACGGTATGGTATAAACGTTGTCTGCTTTTTCCATCACTGCATAATCAATTGATATTGAAGGCGTTGTGGGATAATATTCGTTAATAAACGCTTGTTCCCCCTCAGTATTAAAGGCATTTTTACCCTTTTCAAATATGTTGAAAATGTCTTCCGAATTATTTTTAAAAGCCTTCAAAATCGATTTCACACTCCATATAAAAATACCTGCATTCCAAAGATAATTACCCGCTGCTACAAACTCTTTCGCTTTTTCAAGCACAGGTTTTTCCGTAAAACTTTTCACCTTAAAGATACCATCTTTATTGGCATCGTGCCGATTGTATTGAATATAACCGTAGCCTATATTCGGATTGGAGGGCGTAATGCCGAGCGTCATCAAGGCATCATTATTTTGAGTAAAAACAAGAGATTTTTCAATATTTTTTAAAAATTCCGCTCCATTTATAATTAAATGATCAGATGAAGCGACGATAAAACTTGCATTAGGATTCAAATTTTGTAATTTAAATGCCGTAAAAGCTAAGCAGGGCGCGGTGTTATTACGGCTCGGTTCTGCGAGTATTTGATTGTCATTGAGGTGAGGCAATTGTTCTTTCACCAAATCAATATATGCCGTATTAGTGACGACAAATATATTTTCTTTTTTTATCAACGGTAAAAAACGGTCGTGCGTCATTTGCAAAAGCGTTTTGCCTGTGCCCAGTATATCAAGGAACTGTTTGGGACGTGCTTCGCGGCTGGCGGGCCAAAAGCGGCTTCCGACACCGCCGGCCATAATGGCAACATAATAATTTGGATTCATATATTAAAATAGATCTTTTACTCCTTCAACAACTTTTTTAATGCCTTCTTCAAGTGAAATTCGATGCCGCCAGCCCATATTGTGGAGTTTGGAAACGTCCATGAGTTTGCGCGGAGTGCCATCGGGTTTTCTAGAATCTAACTCGATTTTGCCTTCATAACAGACTATTTTTTGAACCAATTGAGCCAATTCGAATATCGGCAAGTCCTCTCCTGTGCCTATATTGACTAAACCTTCTTCATTAAAATTATCCATTAAAAACAAGCAGGCATCTGCCAAATCATCGGCATGTAGAAATTCTCTCAGCGGCTTGCCTGTTCCCCATAAAATTACTGAAGGAGCATTATTTTTTTTAGCCGTTAAAAATTTCCTGATTAAAGCAGGCAAAACGTGTGAATTTTGCAAATCATAATTATCATTCGGTCCATACAAATTAGTCGGCATGACAGATATAAAATTACAACCATATTGCGCTCGATAAGCGTCACACATTTTGATACCCGCTATCTTAGCAATAGCATACGGTTCGTTGGTTGGTTCGAGTACGCCTGTCAGTAAATACTCCTCCTTCAATGGCTGAGGAGCAAGCTTTGGATAAATGCAAGATGAGCCGAGAAACATTAATTTTTTCACGCCCGTTTGATAAGCGGCATGAATAACATTGTTTTGAATCATCAAATTTTCATATAAAAATTCCCCTCTATAAATATTATTGGCTAAGATGCCACCTACTTTTGCAGCAGCCAAAAACACATGAGTCGGTTTTTCTTTTTTAAAAAAATCATGGACTTGAGTTTGATTGCGCAAATCCAATTCATTCGATTTTCTAAAAATTACATTGTCAAATCCTTTCTTATACAACCCCCTCAGTATTGCAGAGCCCACCATGCCTCTATGCCCTGCTATATATATTTTATCTCCTTTTATCATACGTTTTATGTTGAAAAACAGCTTTTTATGCTTTTAAAATTTATTGAATGTATTATTTTATAAAATTTTCAACTCTCGATTTTCAACTCTCAACTGTATTTGTCTTTGCCTTTTTTCAACCGACCTTTGCAAAAGATAACTCATAATAGCAGCTAAAGCAAGGACGAGAAATAAGAGTTTGAAAGTACCCATGTTGCGAAATATAAAGACAAAAATAATGAAAGACAAGGTAGTCAAAACCAAGACAGACGTTGCCCGCATATGTGAAAATCCAAAATCAACCAGCAAGTGATGTAGGTGCAAACGGTCAGGCGAAAATGGTGAACGACCGCTCAGTATGCGAATAGTAAAAACGCGCGCCGTATCAAAAAGTGGTAAAATGAGGATGCCAATAGCAACAGCCGGACCCGCTGAAAAAGAATATGGCGATGTGATGCTTTGATTAATTTCTATAAACTTTATCACTAATATGGAACATACTAAGCCCAAAAGTAAAGCCCCCGTATCGCCCATAAATATGCGGGCAGGGGTAAAATTAAATTTCAAAAAAGCCGTCGTTGCACCTGCTAATGCAAAAGCTAAAATGGCTAAACTCAAATGATCTACTAAATAAAACCAAGTGCCTAATGTAAGGGCGATAACAGTTGTGACGCTGCCCGAAAGCCCATTAATGCCATCGATAAGGTTAAATGCATTAATAATGACGATGATTGTAAAAATGGTGAGCATGATGCTGAACCAATCAGGAATCTGCGAAATGCCAAAAAAACCATGCAAACTGGTGATTTTGACCCCTGATTTGAGGGTAACAATGCCCGCAGCCATCATTTCACCGACCAACTTTTTATAGGGTGTCATTGGTAAAATATCGTCTTTGATGCCGATTAAGAAAATGACGATGAAGGCGCAAAGCGTATATTGTAACTCGCCAAAGATGTCGAAAGGTGTCCAAAAAACGACTGAAAAAACTGTACCCACGAAAATAGCCACACCGCCTAATGAAGGGGTGCTTTCGGTATGCGACCGTCTATCGCCGGGGTCGTCGCAGAGGTGTTTGACTTTAGCAACATTTATAAGTGAAGGTATTATAAAATAGCTTGGTATAAATGCTGTGATGAAACTGAGTATTATTTCATACATCGTGATTGTTTTGAGTTAAGAGTAAAACT
This sequence comes from Saprospiraceae bacterium, assembly GCA_043747725.1. Lineage (GTDB taxonomy): Bacteria > Bacteroidota > Bacteroidia > Chitinophagales > Saprospiraceae > JAAFJT01. The sequence continues at coordinate 3,092 of JAYTON010000264.1, read as the reverse complement.
CGGTTTTATGCCAACAGGTTTTAATTTTTTTTAAATTTTAAAGACATTTTCGTCTTTCAACTTATATTTTTCACCACTTTCGGAGCAAATGGCTTCGCCGTTTTTATCAAAATGAAGACGATGTCCGTATTCACTCACCCAACCTATTTGTCGAGCAGGATTGCCGACCACTAGAGCATACGGCTTAACTGCTTTTGTAACCACTGCGCCCGCGCCTACGAACGCATATGCACCTATATCGTGTCCGCATATAATAGTCGCATTTGCACTTATCGTCGCGCCTTTTCCCACTTGGGTTTTTTTATATTCAGATTTACGATTTACAGCACTTCGTGGGTTGATAACGTTTGTAAAAACCATAGAGGGACCTAAAAAAACATCATCGTCACACGTGACGCCCGTATAAATCGAGACGTTATTTTGCACTTTTACATTGTTCCCTAACACCACTTCAGATGAAATGACCACATTTTGACCAATATTACAATTTTTCCCAATGGTACACCCTTTCATAATGTGGCAAAAATACCAAATTTTTGTACCTTCTCCAATTTGGCACCCTTTGTCTATGATGCTTGATTCGTGATGGTAAAATGAATCACTCATTTTTCAAAAAAAGATTTAACCGTTTCTACTATAAAACTAAGTGTTGCGATATTCAATTCCGTATGCATTGGCAGCGATAATACTTCATTGCACAATTGTTCCGTCACTTTCAATTCACCACCCTGCCAATAATGTATGAAAGCCTTTTGTTTGTAGAGCGCAACGGGATAATAAATCATAGAAGGAACACCCCCCTCAGTAAGATGTCGTTGCATCGCTTCGCGTTGCCCGTTTTTCACTTTTAAAGTATATTGATGAAAAACATGCGTAGAATTATACTGTCTTTTAGGAATTTCAAGACCTTCAATTTTTTTAAATGCCTTGTCATAAAAAATGGCTGCTCTGCGGCGGGCTACTGAATATTTATCAAGCTGCTTCAATTTCACATCTAAAATACCTGCTTGAATGGCATCGAGCCTTGAATTAACGCCAACAAAATCGTGATAATAGCGCACCACTTGCCCATGATTGGCAATGATTCTGATTTTTTCAGCCAAAGCATCGTCATTCGTCATCAAAGCACCGCCGTCACCGTAGCAACCCAAATTTTTAGATGGGAAAAATGAGGTACAGCCGATATGCCCGATAGTACCCGTTTTTGATTTATTACCATTTTTGAAGGTAAAATCTGCTCCGATGGCTTGCGCATTGTCTTCAATTACAAACAAATTGTGTTTTTTAGCCACTTCCATAATGCCTTCCATGTCGCAACTTTGTCCAAAAAGATGGACGGGAACAATAGCTTTAGTGCGAGGCGTTATGGCTTTTTCAATGATTTTTGCCGTGATATTGAACGTTTTTGAATCCACATCTACCATCACTGGTTTTAATCTCAATAATGCAATTACCTCAGCCGTCGCTACATACGTGAACGCGGGTACAATCACTTCATCGTCGGGCTGTAAATCCAAAACCATCAGCGCGATTTGAAGCGCATCCGTTCCATTCGCGCAAGGGATGACGTGCTTCACATTCAAATACGCCTCCAAATTTTTTTGAAAAGAAGCCACTTGTGCACCACCAATAAAAGCCGTTGAATCAAGACACGTTTTGATAGCAGCATCCACTTCTTTTTTTATTTTTTTATATTGACTTTTAAGGTCAACCATTTGAAGGGGGCGTTGAGCTTCGCTATTAGCCATATTTTTTATACAATTTTTTTCAACAGATGATTTTCAATATCAATTTGAAGTGAATAACCTGAATTGATTAGCTCCACCAAAACCCGTTCTTTACCTTGAATATTCACTAAATAACCTTGAAGACCGAGCAAAGGTCCCGCAATCACTTCTACTAAATCACCTTTATTTAAGAAATCTTCATGCGCCGTCACGTCTATATTTTCACCTAAAAGTCGGCGGATTAAGTCAATTTGGGTTTCAGGAATGGAGAGTAAATTTTGTCCAAATTTTAAAAAACCAGCTACATATTCAGTCTCTAAAACCTTCACATATTCACTCTTTTTAATTTTTACAAATACAAAACTGCTAATGAGCGGCATTTCAATGTGCCGAATTTTACCACTGTATCGCCTTGTCAATTGCTTAATAGGTAGATACGCTGCGATTTTATAACCTGTCAATTGCTTCAAAGCGACTTTCTCACTTTTGAACCGTGTTCGCACTGCAAACCAACGCGCTTCCGTCTCGCTCAAATGATTTTCACAATTGGATAATGCAGGCATTTTTAAATGAGTTTTTTATATAAATGGCAGTTAAAATTTTACTGATATTTTAATAATAATTTTATAAATATTTGATAATCAATTTTATAAAAAATTGATTATCAAATATTTATTTGAACTGCAAATTTATGAAATTATATTGGAAAATGCGCTAAGGCTTTTTGAGCAACGGACTCCCCGATTGCCAACGATGCCGTCGCCGCAGGAGATGGTGCATTCCAAACATTTATAACACTTTTTGTTTCAAGAATCATAAAATCATCTATGAGGTTGCCTTGTGCATCGCAGGCTTGTGCCCGAACGCCAGCACCCCCCTCAGTAATATCGGCACTTTGAATGTCGGGAATCAACTTTTGAAGTGTTTTCACAAACGCCCGCTTGGAATATGAGCGATGCAATTCATCAAGCCCTTCGCGCCAATATTTAGCAGCTATTTTTCTAAAACCACTGAACCGTAGTGTTTCCCACAATTCTGTAAAATCCACATCGGTGCGCTTGTAGCCTTCTCTTTTGAAAGCAAAAACGGCGTTCGGTCCCGCCTCAATTCCCCCATGAATCATGCGCGTAAAATGCACACCCAAAAAAGGAAAATTCGGATTGGGCACAGGATATATCAAATTATTGACTAAATACTCCTTCTCTTTTTTCAATTCAAAATACTCGCCTCTGAACGGCAGCACTTGAACATTTATCTCTGGCTGCGTCAATTTCGCAATCTTATCAGCATATAATCCAGCACAATTGATGACTAATTTGGCTTCTATTTCACTCATATTATTTTCAAAATAAGGCGTTGTTTCTA
>JAYTON010000263.1:0-3522 GCA_043747725.1 Saprospiraceae bacterium | reverse complement strand
GATGACCTTATTTTCCACCGCGTCATCAGCGATTTTATGATTCAAGGCGGCGACCCCAACAGTCGCAACGCCCCTGAAGGTCAACAACTTGGCTCGGGTGGTCCCGATTATAGAATTCCTGCCGAGATGGTGGATACGCTGGTGCATACGAAAGGCGCATTGGCGGCTGCGCGTACCAATAATCCGAAGAAAGAGTCAAGCGGTTCTCAGTTTTATATCGTGCAAGGTAAAAAATGGAAAGCCGAGCAACTTGATATGATTGAAGGTCAAAAAGGTATTCGCTACACGCCTGAACAGCGTAAATTATACATGGAAGAAGGCGGAACGCCACATTTGGACAAAGAGTACACGGTTTTTGGGCATATTATCAAGGGTTTAGATGTGATTGATAAAATTGCAGCTGAACAAAAAGACGGCAGCGATAGACCTTTGAAAAATATTAAAATGAAAATCAGAGTCATCAAATAACGATGGGTTTAAACGAAAGACTAACTAAAATCATGAATAAAAATAACTATATATTAGGTATTGATGTCGGTGCTTCGGGCATAAAAGGGGCTGTTGTAGATTTGACAACGGGCGAGTTTATGAGCCAACGCATTCGAATTGATATGCCAAATCCGAGTACGCCCGAAGCCGCTTCTGAAGTGGTGAATACCCTTGTAAAACGGCTCAATTACGAAGGCAGGATAGGCGTGGGCTTCCCCTCAGTCGTAAAAAATGGCGTGGCTTCTACGGCAGCCAATTTGGACAAAGACTGGATTGGCTGCAATATCGAAGAGACTTTGAGTAAAGCTACAGGTTGTGAAGTTATTGTTTTAAACGATGCGGATGCAGCAGGTTTGGCTGAAATGCGCTTCGGACACGGCAAAGGCGTGATGGGAACGGTGGTTTTAATCACCATCGGTACAGGCTTAGGTTCAGCCGTTTTTACGGATGGTCATTTGTTGAGAAATACTGAATTTGGACATATCTTAATGAAAAAAGGGATGATTGCAGAGCATTATGCCTCCAGTTCGGTCCAAGAACGCGAAGAATTGTCGTGGAAAAAATGGGCAAAACGCTTTAATGAATATCTCCAAATGATTGAATTGTATCTACAGCCCAATCTTATCATTTTAGGCGGCGGCTCCAGTAAATATTTTGAAGAATACAAACATAAATTTACCATAAAAACGCCGATTATTCCTGCTAAAACTTTGAACAATGCGGGGATTATTGGAGCGGCTATTTATGGAGCAGAACAATAAATAGTGAAAAGATAATAGTGAAAAGTGAAAAATGTACCCCTCAGTATTTTTGATAAAATGTTGATTTACAATGAGTTGTACAGCGTCTTTCACTTTTCACTATTACCTTTTCACTATTCAGTATTCAATTTTAAACGTAATTGTCATACTCTTATCCACTTTTACAAGCATTTTTTTGAACGGCGGAGCTGACATAAATCCTCTCGCATCATTTGAAACGCCCCAACCTTCTACAGGCTGCCCGAATAACCCCTTATCCAATTTCCCATTATTATTCTCATCGTGAAATGCCCTGACTGCATACTCGCCGATGGGCAAATCTTTTATTTGAAAAACAGCATTTCTTTCTGAAGCCGAACGAGTTACTTTACTGAGGGGTTGATCGTTTTTATTAACGACCATCAAAAAAAGGGTGCCGCCTAAATTAAAATTAACATTTTTCAATTCGATTGTTAACTGGACTGTCTTGGGCATTTTAAAAGCAAATAAAGGTAATAGTAAGAGAATGAGGAGGAGGACGTTTTTGAATAATAGATGCATCAAACAAAATTTTTTATTAAAAGACTAAATGTAAAAGTCCCCCTTTTTGCCAAAGGCATTCCTTCGGAAGGGGGATTGAGGGGGGCTGGTAAATTGTAAAAATAAAAAAAGAGGGCAGTTATATACTGCCCTCCCCAAACTATTACAAACAAAACCAACTAAAACCAGGGGAATTTATTTCTTAATCTTTCTTGTTCACATTATCATTAATGATTAAGAATGAATTATGATTCAAAATAAAGCCTTTATTTTTACAATTGCTCGTATTAAGATAGTAATTAACATTTCATTGGGATTTATTTAAATTCTATTTAATACTTGGGTATTGGTTTTCAAAAAAAAATAAAAAAGAACCTAAAAAAAGCCGTCCTGAAGTAAATCAGGACAGCTCTAACAACAAACTTATAATCCCATGAACATAAACCTTGCAGAATAACTTTATTTTCTGCCTTTATTTTTCAACTTAAAATTGATCTCAATCTATTGTTAATTTGTTTGTTGAATTCAATAAACTTTAACTCGTTAATATCAAAAACGCTAATTATTGAGTATGTATTGCATAAAAAAAATATATTAACGTTTCATTAACGATTACCCTTTTCTGTGACGTCAAAATCGAGATATTGTTGTTTATACAAAAACGAATAATTGGCTTCTTTAGTTCGCAAAACATATTTTTTTAAATTAATATGACATTTATTTTACAATTAATTAATTTTTTATATCTTTGCTGCGTTAATTATTCACCTGTCCTTGTGACAGTGGTTTTGGAACAACCTTTTGTAATCCTACGATTTGCGGTTTTAGAGCCGTTCAAAGCTGTCTTTCTTAAGGAGACGGCTTTTTTTATGCTTTTCTCTCTCGTTTAAGCATATTTAATTGACTTTTCAACAAATTAATAACAAATTGTAGAGTCAAAACGTTGTGTTGTAACCTCTTTTTTTTTCGTCGGTCAAATCAATAAAATTTTATCTCATTATTATCAGAACAGCTTTATCATTATGATTCATGAAAAGCGGACGTCTTTTAATGTCCGAATAAAACTATTTTTGAAAATCATGTTTTTGACCACATTCACACTCGGTATCATCAGCGTCATTCTTTTTGAAGAAATGGCTATGCCTTATATTCCCATTTCCCCTTGGAAACGCACGGGTGCAGAGACCCCTGAATCATATGGTTTACAGTATGATAGCCTCGCTGTTGAGGTAGAAAAGGGGTTTATACTGAGGGGGTACTTTATTCACTCAGTTTTGCCGAATCCGTTGGGGACAATGGTTTTATTGCATGGCATCGGTAGTTGTAAAGAGGCGAATCTGGGTTTTTCACGCATTTTATCTGATAACGGATTCAATGTCATCATTTATGACCAAAGGGCGCATGGCAAAAGTGGCGGTCAATATTGTACTTTCGGTTTTTATGAAAAAGAAGATGTTTCCAAATTTGTAAATATAGCGGTGGCAAAATATCCCGATTTGCCCATAGGTATTCATGGGGCTTCGCTCGGTGGGGCAGTGGCTTTGCAGGCTTTGGAGCATGATAAACGCTTGAAATTTGGTATTATTGAAAGCACTTTCAATACTTTAGAAAATGTCGTGATTGAATACGGGCGCGGTTATTTTAAATTTCGCAGCCGTTGGTTGGCGCAAAGAGTATTGACAAAATCGGCTGATATTGCGCGGTTCAAACCTTTTGATATTAAGCCTATCGAGTCTTGCAGAAATATTGAACA
>JAYTON010000262.1:0-11180 GCA_043747725.1 Saprospiraceae bacterium | reverse complement strand
AAGATGCGGAGAGAGAGGGATTCGAACCCTCGGTACAGTTACCCGTACGTCAGTTTAGCAAACTGGTGGTTTCAGCCACTCACCCATCCCTCCAAATAGGTTAATTATTTAAAAGAACTGCTCTTTTTAATAAAGCGGTGCAAAGATATATTTTTAGTTTCTAATTGTCAAAGCATTTTTAATAATTATTACGCTTTTTTTGAAAAGCTAAAAAATACAAGCCTTTTATCGACTATTTTGTAATTAAATACTCACAAAAGAAAAATCCCGCTCCCGAAACCGGGATACGAGATTTTATACTTATACATAAACTTACCAATTGAATTATCGCTCTTCAAAAAAGGGCGAATCGGTTTTTAAGCCGAGAATGAAGTACCACAACCGCAAGATTCTTTGGCATTCGGATTGGTGAATGAAAAACCGCGATTGTTCAATCCTTCTACAAAGTCAATCTCCATGCCAAGCAAGTAAATAGCATGAGATTTTTGCATGAAAACTTTTATACCGTTGATTTCAAAAGTGTCATCTCCTTCTTTAGGCTCATCAAATCCCATGACATACGAGAAACCTGAACACCCGCCGCCTTTTACGCCTACTCGGAGTCCATATTGAATCGGGATATTTTGTTCTGTTAAAATAGTTCTTAATTGGTTGACCGCACCTTGCGTCAAAATGATTGGCTGTACTGCTGATTCTACACTCATTTTTATTGCTTCTAAATTTTTCACAAAATTAATAGTTTATTACGAATTCTCAAAACGACTACATCAAACCTTATTTAAATGATGTCTAAATAACACTCCGGGCGCTTTATTTGTTCTTGATTTGCGTTAAAAATGATTAAAAATTAAAGAATTTGTCAGTATTTGATTTTAAATTCACTAAAAAAATATTTTAAAAAAAATTTCATTCATTGAAAGAATAAACTTTTAGGAATAAAATTTCTTTATCCGAAATTAAATTATTGAATAATTGTTGAAACTCTTGAAACTCATTATGTGCTACCCTCAGTTGCCACGTACTTCGCAATGACAATTTTTAGTTTTTTTTGGAACAAAAAATAAAATAAGTCGTTATTTTAAAAATTTTTTGACAATAATTTATCATTTTTAGCTTCAAAAAAAAACATCATGACAACATTAACATCTATTTTATTCGTTATTGCTTTCGGTCTTGTAGGCTATTGGATTTATACCCAAATTAGAAAATACTACAATAATCGGAATTGATATTCAACTCATTTTTAATAAAAATAAATCTTTTATGACTGTTTCTGAAGTAATGTCATTTATCGTTCTGCCAATTTTGGTTTTGAGCGCAGTAGGCGTTTTATCTTATTTTATCCTCAAGTATTGGCGGGAGCAAAAAAGCCAAACCAATTCACTCACTTGGCAAAGTATCCAGTTTGAGAAATCTAAATCTACTATGTCCATGCGTTTTCAAGCTTATGAACGGCTGATTTTATTATGTGAACGTATTACCATTCCGAACCTCATTATGCGCCTCCATACTGAGGGGTCATCTGCAAATGATTTGCATTTGGCGATGCTTATAGCCATTCAACAAGAGTTTGAACACAACGTGACGCAGCAGATTTATGTCAGTGAAAACCTTTGGAATATACTTAAAATTGCCCGCGACAACACAGCTGAAATCGTCAATATTGCTGCTGAAAAAGTGAAACCTAAAGCCGATTCTAATGCACTAATCAGTGAAATCTTTAAAATACTCAGCGAACAGCAAGGCGATTCGTTAGCAAAAGCTCAAGCCGCTATTCGTCAGGAAGCGGCGGTTTTGATGGCTTAAAAGTAGATATTAGAAAATTAGACAGTTTGAAACTGGAGTTTCACTTTACAAAAGGTTGGTTTTTTTTAGATTTTTACTTAATTTTGTACTGAATTTTAATAATTTTATATCTAACCAAGAAAAATAAAGTGAATATGATAAAGCGTTTTTTATTGCCTATTTGTGGTTTGGCGTTGATAATAGCAGTTGTCAGCTGTACAAAATCAGCTAAATCGAGTCAAACAGAATCAAAAAAAGAAATTTCGGAAGATGAAGCCTACAAGAATTTTAAGAGCAAGTCAGGCCACGGAAATGCTTTTGGTGAAAGAATAGATGCCAAAAATGCTTTGGCCTATGATGATATTTTACCAAAGTTGAAAGCTTTAAAAGGCGCTGACAAGATTGAAAATGTGAAAATAAGCGGCTCTGTAGAAGCCGTTTGTAAAGCGAAAGGCTGTTGGATGAATATTTATTCGCAAAAAGGCGAGCCATCCATGTTTGTCAAATTTAAAGATTACGCTTTTTTTATGCCTAAAAATATTGTGGGTAAAAAAGTAGTCATGACGGGTTACGCTTTTAAAGAAGTAACGGATGTGGAAACCCTTCGTCATTTTGCACAAGATGAAGGCAAATCGAAAGAAGAGATTGCTAAAATAACGATGCCGCTTGAAGAGTACAAATTCATGGCAAGTGGTGTTTTGATATTAGAATAAAAAAATCCGTTGTTGAAAACCCAAACCATTCCGAAATATTTGGGATGGTTTTTTTATGACTGCATCATAAAAAACACGTTTTATAACTACGCTGAATTTAATTTTACTATATTTGCATCTGTTTACGCATCAAATAGGTAACTTTCGGTTCATAAAACCGTTTTGGCATTTGTATTGATTATTAAAAATTGTTAAGTATTGTTTTTTAAATTAATATTTTCATAATAGTATTTTAATCAACAACTCTTTTCAATAAACAATATTCAATCAAAAAAATAGCAATTGAAGTGGTAGTAGTTTCCGAAATAGTCATTGGCATAGAACAAAAAGTATGGCTTTTAGTGAATAAATTAGCGTCGCTTGAACGAGACAATGCCGAGTTGACAGAAAAAAATCAAGCGTTATTAGAACACAATCGCACATTACAAGCGGATTTATTGCTTACAAAAAGTGAGACAAGCCAACTCAAGAAGCAGGCAAAAACGCAGAACGGAGAAGAGGAAAGCAAAGAGGCGCGAGAGCGAAAACATCATTTGAGAAAAGAAATTGATCAATACATCGTAGAAATCGATCGGTGTATTGAGTGGTTGCAAAACTCTTGATAAAATATGGACGGAACGACAAATATTACCGTATTGATTGCTGGTCGCCCGTATCCTTTAAAAATAAAGGATGGTGACGAACCCGTCATTCGCCGTATTGTCAAGGAAGTAAACGATAAAATTGCCCTTTTTCAAAACACATATCCCCGCAAAGACCGTCAGGACTGGCTCACCATGGTACTGTTGACTTACGCGGTGGATGTGCATAAAGCGCAAGCTCATACAACAATACTCGATCCGCAACTCGCCGACAAACTCTCTCAAATTGATGACCTGCTCTCTAAAGCAGTAAAAGGTGATTAAGCCTTTTTCCTTTTGCTAATTTTTTACTCTCTGAGGAGTACCACCTCATGCCATGCTTTCTATGCTCGCAGTGACAAATGCATCGTATTTCGCAATGACATTTAAATTTTTTTATTGAAAAAATAAACTATAATTTTTAACATATTCATTATTAAAACATAAAAATCATCTATTAATGCAATGAATACAATATTGGGATTAGTATTAGGCTTTTTGGCTGGAGGAGGTATCGGATATTTTCTGATAAAACAATTTACCGCCAAAGATGCTCAATCAAAGATAGACGAGGCAAATAGAACTGCCGACTTGACACTGCAAGAAGCCAAATTGACAGTTAAACGCTTGACAGGCGAAGCTGAAAGCAAAGCTGAAAATTTGGTATCAAAAGCTGAGTTGAAAAACGAGCAAATAAAAAATCAGAAAATTCAGGAAGCGCGTGAAAAATTCAATCAATTTAAAGCTGAGTTTGAAACATACAAGGCGAAACAACTAGTTGAAATGAAAGATCGTGAGGTCGAAGTGGTGGCAAAAGAAGTTGAATTTAAAGTTCAGCTACAGTCACATCAAAAAAGTATAGAAGACTTCAAAAAACAATTGTCTGACTTAGAGCAGAGCGAGGTCGAATTGGAAAGTATTCGTGAAAACCTCAACAAGCAATTGTCGATTGTTTCTAAACGTAAAGAAGAATTGGACGCAGCTAATGAATTGAGAATCAAAGAGTTAGAAAGAGTTGGACAACTCACGGAGCAAGAAGCAAAAGATCAACTCCTCGAAGCAGTGCGTGGAAAGGCGGAAAATGAATCTATGATTATCATGAAAGAAGCTATTTCGCATGCTCAATTGAATGCCAATAAAGAAGCTAAAAAAATAGTTATCCAATCTATTCAGCGCATGAGTGCTGAGTTTGCTATTGAAAATACTGTTTCTGTTTTCAATATTGATAGCGATGAATTAAAAGGTCAGATTATTGGTCGTGAAGGGCGCAATATTCGTGCATTGGAAGCAGCTACGGGCGCTGAAATTATCGTTGATGATACCCCTGAAGCAATCGTTATTTCTTCTTTCGATCCTGTTCGCCGTGAAATAGCTCGTTTGGCTTTGAAAAAATTAGTCACAGACGGTCGTATTCACCCTGCTCGTATCGAAGAAGTAGTAGCTAAAACCAAGAAGCAACTTGAAGAACAAATCGTTGAAATTGGCGAAAGGACAGTGATTGACCTCGATATTCACGGCTTATCAGCTGAATTGGTTCGCATGGTCGGTCGTATGAGATACCGTTCTTCTTATGGTCAGAACTTATTAAAGCACTCCATCGAAACTGCTAATCTTTGCGGATTGATGGCTGCCGAATTGGGCATGTCTCAAAAGCAAATCAAATTAGCCAAACGCGCCGGTTTGCTTCACGATATTGGAAAAGTACCCGACGAAGAGACAGAACTGTCTCATGCTCTTTTGGGTATGAAATTGACTGAAAAATACAACGAGCACCCTGCCGTTGTCAACGCAGTCGGAGCGCATCACGACGAAATAGAGATGAATTCTATTATTTCGCCTATCGTTCAAGCGTGTGATGCTATCTCAGGTGCTCGTCCAGGTGCACGCCGTGAGATACTTGAAAGCTACTTAAAACGGATCAATGAATTGGAAGATATTGCTCTCTCTTACGAAGGCGTTCAAAAGGCATATGCGATGCAAGCTGGTCGTGAGTTACGTGTAATTGTAGAAAGCGAAAAAGTCACAGATGCCTTCGCTGATGATTTGTCATTTATGATTTCACAGAAAATTCAAGATACGATGCAGTATCCAGGTCAAATTAAAGTGACTGTGATTCGTGAAAAACGTGCTATTTCTTTTGCGAGATAAATTATAGGTTGAAATTTAAATATAATCAAAACGTCGTCGTAATTTTTTACAACGGCGTTTTTTTTATGCCCAAAACACTTTTATACTGGGGGGGTGCTTAAATGAAAAAGCCTCCGATTCGTAAAACGAATATCATAGGCTTTTTTAGCGAATTTTTATAAAAACATATGTAATTATGCTACGTCAACTGCTATAACAATAGAGCTGCGACTACCTCCTTTACATCCTTTTTTGCTGCTTATTTTAGTATAAGAACGACTCATGCTTTTATTGCTTCCTTTTCTTCCAGATCTGCCACCCCGAATCATCATCATATCGGCTGCTACTAATTGGTTAATTTTACTTTCTTTTAAGTCTGATAAGTTAAATTTTGAATTAAACATGAGTTGTAAATTTTGATTAGTTAAAAAATAAGTTAAAAATATGTGTGAAACAATCTGCTATTTTTTTTATCATGCACATGTAATTATATTTCCATTTACCATGCCACAATTATTAAAAAAGCAGTAACGACTTATTTTTACCCCAAAAAAGGTACATCAGTGACTGCCTTTTTTTATAATTTTCAACCAATGATAAACTATAAATCAATCTTTTTTATATTACATTATGTTTTTTTAAAATAAAAATGATACTGCTTAAAAGGTATTTTATAAAAATAAATGTCAATAATAATTGACAAAAAGAAATTAAAAGTGTACTTTTGTCAAGTATTATTGACAAAATAAAATATAAAATCATGGAAACAAAACTTTTATTTCCGAGCCGCTATAAAAAAGTTGGCTGGTTCATGCTTGTACCCTTTTTCATTTTAGGAGTCATGAAGCTTATATATAGTGACAGTTTTGAGTTCGATTTCCTCAACTATGATTCAGGTAATCTTGTAAAGGGCATTTTCAATAAAGGAGGTGAAACACTTTTAAATTTGAATAATAATAACTTTACAGATGAAATTATCTCAATCGGTTTGGTTCTCGGTCTAATCTTAACTGCTTTTTCAAAAGAAAAAATAGAAGATGAATGGACTTCAAAATTGAGATTAGATTCGCTCATGTGGGGCGTTTATGTCAATACCATTTTGTTACTCCTTTCTATCATTTTTCTATATGGGGAGTTGTTTTGGCAAGTCATGATTCTAAATCTTTTCACAACGCTCATCTTTTTTATCATCCGATTCAATTATATTTTATGGAAAGAAAATAATAGCGATAAAACATCATGAAAAATACGCTCAAAATAGAACGCGCCATAAAAAATATTACTCAAGCTGAATTGGCAGACTTGGTGAAAGTATCAAGGCAAAATATCAATGCCGTGGAAACGGGCAAATATGTGCCTTCAACTGCATTAGCTTTGAAAATCGCCTCAGTTTTTAGTAAAAAGGTGGAAGACATTTTTATTTTGGAAGATTCAGATTGAGAATTAAAAATAAAAATTAATTTTGATTAAAACTTTCAATTTTTAATTTTCAAAAATGACTCTACAAGAATTTTTTAGATTATTAGGAGAAAATCCTTCCTATGTATTGATATACTTTGGAATGATTCCTTTTACTGCCCTCTTAGCAGGCTTTATGGGGCAAGGCGAAGGTCATATTTCACCTTGGAAATATCTCTATTCGACACTGATTTACTTGGTATGCGTACCGGGCATCTTTGCATTCACGCTCAATGTTTATCTATTTTTATTTGAGAGACGCAGCGTGTTGGAGTCAGATATTTACACTCAAATTTTACCCATTATTTCTATGGTCGCCACGTTACTCATTATCCGAAAAAACGTCTCATACAAAGACATTCCGGGTTTTGATAAACTATCAGGTTTGGTGATGATGATATTAGCGACTTTTGCTTTTATGTGGTTATTGGATAAGACGAATATTTACGTGATTTCTTATTTGCCTTTTTGGCAAGCCATCCTTATTTTCATCGCTTTATTTTTAGTGATTCGATTCGGCTGGTCGCGACTTATTCATTCAGCCGATACCCCTCAGTATCCAAAAGATTATGGCACCGGGCAGTAGTGGTTTATAAGATGAAATTTTTGTAATTATTATATTATCAATATTTTATATAGTTAAATTTTTATTAATTCATTAACTATTAAACTTGAGAAAATGAACCGTTCTGGATTAAATATAAGATTACTATTGATGCTGGGCATCATAGGTTTTTCAGTCATCTCATTTTACATGAAATCATCTGTCAATCCAATTACCGGCGAAAAACAGCATGTCAGTCTCACGCCTGAGCAAGAAGTAGCTATGGGATTGCAAAGTGCTCCGCAAATGGCAGCCGAATTTGGGGGCGAATATCAAGACCTGAAAGTGCAAACCGCCATCAAGCAGATTGGAGCAAAGTTGATTGCTAAATCCAATTTATCAGAAACGCCTTATAGTTTCGATTTTCACGTCCTCGCCGATCCCGAAACAGTGAATGCATTTGCATTGCCGGGGGGACAAATTTTTATAACCGTTGGGTTATTGAAACGCCTTGAAAATGAGCAACAGATTGCAGGTGTGTTAGGGCATGAAATCGGTCATGTTGTCAATCGGCACTCTGCAGAACATATGGCGCAGCAAGGTTTATTACAGGGCATTGCGCAAGGCGTATTAGTCGGCACATCCGATGGTGGCATGTCTTCTGGACAAATTGCCTCAGTGGTTGCTAATATGGTATCAATGAAATATGGGCGTGATGACGAATTGGAAAGCGATAAATACGGTTTGCATTATATGTCAAACTGTGGCTATCAGCCCGAACAAATGATTCGCGTGATGGAAATTCTCAACGAAGCAAGCGGCGGGCAACGACAAAGCGAATTCACCAGTTCGCACCCCAGCCCTGAGAATCGCATTGCGAAAATCAAAGAAGAAATTGCTAAAATGAAAGGCGAATAAAATTTTTATCAGAATTTTAGCCCCTCAGTAATGTAAATTATTGAGGGGTTTTTATTTTTACAGAAAAATATAAGCTAATGAAATACAATAAAAAATTCTATGAGAAATACAGTATGAAAGTGACCGAAGACCCCATCAAAGATTACACAGATAATAAGCTGGATAACACGATTGAGCGTATGCACCGCACTGTGCGCAGTGGCAATTTAAGCAAAAAAACGATTGCTGAATTGGAAGGGTTGGTGGAAATTCACCCTCATATTACTTCTCTGAAAAATTATCTATATGTTGCTTATAATTTTGACAATCAAAAATCGAAAGCACTCGATATTTTGCATACGACTATTAAACAGCATCCTGATTATATATTTGGGCATCTCAATATGGCTACCCATTATCTAACTGAGGGGCATGTGGATAAAGCAGCTTCTACTCTAATAGAGCCTTATGATGTGCGTAAACTTGAAAAAGGTGAGTTTATTCATATTTCCGCCTTCAAAAGTTATTATACTACAGCTATTGAAATTGAAATAGAGCGTAAAAATCTTGAAAAAGCAGAAGCGTTGCACCGCATATTATTTGATTATAATAAAAATGAGGATATTGTCAAAAAGCTCGCACGTAAAATAGTTGTCTTACGAATGTTGCTCAACCCCATCTTCAAAAAAGCACCGAGTGAGCGCAAGGTCGAAACCATATCTAAACCCATCCAAGGGCATTTTTTATTAGATGCTAACGGTAATCCGATTTTTAATCACCTTGAAATTCAGCAATTATATCAATATAGCCTTGATAATATACCACAATCTGTTATAAAATCTATAATGTCTTTGCCGCGTACAACGCTTGTTCAAGATTTAGAACACGCGCTGTCGGATATGGTGCTTAGATGGGAAAATCATTTTTCAAAAATAGATTATGAGGATGATACACATAGCTTTGGCTATCATGCTCTCTATTTTTTAACAGCGTTAAAATCTTATGAAAGTTTACAAACCATCTTGAATATACTTCGGCAAGACAATGAAATTTTAGAATATTGGTTTGCAGATTCGATAGATAGTTATTTTAATGTCACCCTTTATTTGGTTGGCGAAAATCAATTAAATATGCTCAAGGCATTTGCTTTGGAAGAAAATATAATAGGTTGGAATCGGGCTATAGCCTGCAAAGTAGCGGCTCAAGTAGCTTTGAAACAACCTGAACGCCGAGAAGAAGTGCTTCTTTGGTTTAAAGAAATAATAGACTTTCATTTACAAAATCCTGACAATCAAGCACTTATAGATACTCATTTTTTGAGTTGCTTAGTTGGTGAATTAACTGACTTTGCAGCTATTGAACTTGAAAATGACATTAAGGCTCTTTATGAACAAGGCTGGATAGAGGATTCTATGAATGGTAATTTTGAAACTGTTTTGAAAGAATTAAAAAAGCCCATTCGGAAATATCATATTGAACCTATGCCTGACAATATATATGAGTTGTACAGCGGCGAATATTTGAAACGCCAAGACAATTCTGATTATGAAAGAGATAGCCAAATAGAGGATAAACTGAATGACCCGCATAAAATGTATTTAGCAGAAATTATGGTAGGGGCGTTTACTAAAGCATTTAAATCTAAAATTGGCGAGGAAGAAGATGAAGATGATGAAGCAGGTTATTACGATGATGACGAGGAGGACTATGATTGGGAACCGCAATTGCCCGTCAAAAGAACTGAACCTAAAGTAGGGCGCAATGACCCTTGCCCTTGTGGAAGTGGTAAAAAATATAAAAAATGTCATGGAAAATAATAAAAGTGCCTTCTGAGTGCCGATTTACCGAGGGGGTAGAAGTTTATCAATTATTGTGATGCTATTGTAATGCGGATTTAAATTCGCACAACTAAGACTTCGATTATTTTTTTTAACTTTGCTTAAAAATTAAAATTATTTATTTTCATAAAATACTCATAACCAATTCTTTAAATCATAAACGTATTGTGCAAGACAATTACAGACATAAAGGACTTCGCCGACAATTAATAGAGGAACTTCGAGCAAAAGGTATAAAAGATGAACGCGTCATTACTGCTATGAATACCCTGCCTCGCCATTATTTTCTCGACAAAGCTTTCGAGGAATGGGCGTATGCGGATAAGCCTTTCCCAATTGGCAACGAGCAAACAATTTCTCAACCCTTTACGGTGGCGTATATGACGAGCCTCTTGGATGTTCAAAAAAATGATAGGATATTGGAAATTGGCACGGGTTCGGGCTATCAAGCTGCCATTTTAACGATGATGGGCGCAAGAGTTTATACTGTTGAAAGGCAGGAGGAATTGCATAAAAATGCTAAAGAGCTTTTGAAAAAATTAGGCTTAAATAATATCCGTTGTTTTTTCAGTGACGGCACGGTTGGGCTACCTGAGTTTGCCCCTTACGACAAAATCATCGTGACGGCAGGTATCCCCTCAGTACCTGAGAGTTTGAGGCAACAATTGACCGTGGGTGGCGTTATGGTTATCCCCGTCGGCGGTGAGGAAGGGCAGCGAATGCAACATATAGAACGTACTGATGAAACTCAATACAAAGTAACAGAACTTGAAAAATTCAGATTTGTACCATTTTTAAGTGGTATAAATAAAAAAAACTGAACCTAACAAATTAAACGTATCGAGAATCAATATTTTAGTTCTCAATTTTCAATTTTTAATTATCTTTGCGCTCTTATGAAAAAAAGTGTTTTAATATTAGCAATTTTGAGTGTTTTCAGCTTGATAATGACCTCTTGTAAAGGCGAATTTGAAAAAATTCGGGCAAGTGGCGATGTCAATCTTTTGCTGAAAAAAGGTTTGGAATATTATGATAAAGGCGAATATCAGAAAGCTCAAACGCTTTTTGAACTGGTGATGCCGAGTATTAAAGGTCGCCCTGAATTGGAAAGTGTCTCTTATAAATATTCTTATACGCATTATTATTTGCGCACTTATACCACAGCGGCTTATTATTTCAAAAATTTCGCTATCACTTT
>JAYTON010000261.1:0-3163 GCA_043747725.1 Saprospiraceae bacterium | reverse complement strand
AATTTTTACAATTTAGAAGCGATATAAAGGCTGAAACACATTATTTGACGCCCGTTCAAACCTTTGAAAAACTACAATTTGGCGATTTTGATGCTTGTGTTATTCCTTCAATAGTTGTGAAAGAGATGGATATAACGAAGTCCCATTTTGCCATCATTCCTTTTAGCCCTAAAGAGTTTATTACTGAACCCGGGGATGGCATCGTTGCCTATTTAACGGCTGAAGATGATTTGACAACGCGTCGCCTACTAAAACCACTCCATCACCCCTCAGTATCAGCTCTTTCAAATGTTGAAAGACGGCTTAAACAGCTTTTTAATGACACTGATATTGCCGCTTACTGTGAAAAAGATAGAGCTAATAATTATCATCTTTGGGCAGCAGCCATCGTTAACAATGAATTGAAAAAAACACGCCTTTCGCAAAGCACACATTTCGAATTGGCAGAGAGGTGTTTTGAAAAATTGCATCAATAATATGAAAAGAATATGCGTTTATTGTGACCATGGGATGAATATGCTATACACTTTGCCACTGTCAAATAATATTTCAAACAATTTCAACAGTATATTCATGAAATTATTAAAATCAAGTACCCCCTCAGTATATATACTCTTTTTAGTCATACTCCTCCCCTTTTCACTAATCATTAGCTCTTGCAAAACGGAAACGGGTAAATGCAAATTCGGCGATCCAATAGCCATATTTTCAGACACCATGAAAATGGTAAAAAAGCATCATTTTGAAATTAAAGAGAAAACGGGTATTGAATTAGCATCGTTTTCAAACGGTATGAAGCTCGAAGTCGAACAATCGGGTTGCAATGAGGTGCATCAGCAATTTACATTCATCCTGCTGGGCGATTTTTCCAAATCGGATGATAATTTTTGGAAAACTTTAGCAGTAAAAAACTTCCGTTTGCTCGCTGATTCATCGCCGAAGCTTTATCCTTTTAACGGCTGGGCAGACGCTATAGAATCGGTTAAAGATAGGTTAAAATTGGCTGAACCTATTGACGTTGAAAAAGGAACGCAAGTCAGAATCGATAAAATAGTGAGCGACAAGCAAACGATGTTGGTAGTGCAATTGTCTCAATCTAAATAATCATTAAAAATGCAAAGTTGCGGCTAAACTCGGCAATATCGGCAATTGATCCACCCGAGTAAAGCGGACGCGGTCGAAATAAAATATATTTTTCCTATCGTAAGCGTTGGTGACGGACGCTACAATCTCCATTTTAATGTATTTTGTGAAAGAAATCATTTTTTTTAAAGAAGCATCTAAGCGATGGTAATCAGGCAATCTTCCGCCATTGCGTTTAGCTGAATAAATAACGCCTAATCCCGGGTTACCCGTCAGTATATCTGTATTAATGCCATCTTTAAAATTGAAATTGCTATAAAACCCTTGCGTTAAAGTAAAAGGGAAGCCGCTACCATAATTCCACCGCACTGAAAACTCCCACGATTTTTTATCGCCAAAAGCATAATTAGCTAAAAGATTGACGTTGTTTCGGCGGTCAAAATTGGTCGGATAGGTTTCCACACCATCAAAACGATTCACATAGGCATTTGAAAATGTTGCCCACAAATAAAAGCCACCTTTTTCATACTTCGCTGTCAAATCCACACCGTATGCTTTACCCGTTTCTGAGACATAATTAGGGTCAGCAAACTTCGCTTTCAAGCGATTAATATCAATGAGTTGGGTGAAATTCTTAGTATAACCTTCAATATTCAATTCTAAATTTTTATTCACATCCACTTCAAATCCACCGATAAAATGCACCGCTTTTTGAAGCCTTGTACTCACTTGCTCGGTCGTACCAGGCTTGAAAAACTGTTCTTCTGGTCCACTTAAAAAACCAACAAAGAGGTTCACAATATCCTTCTCGCTCACCGTGGAAATAAGGTTTTGAGAAAACAAACCACCACTGAATTTGAATCTAAACCTATCCGTTGCATTGAGTTTAGCTGCAAAACGGGGTTCAAAACTGGTTTCACCTAAGGCTGTATAGTTTTGAATACGCAAACTCGGCTCTATCACCAAGCGTTTTAAAGATTTGCGATAGCGAACATAACCCGCTAATTCAGTCGTATTTTCATTCTGTTTGTATGTAAATCCCAAAGGACTTGTGAATGCCACATTCGTACTAAATCCACTTATATCCGCCCCATATTTCAATTCACTGTTGTTACCAAAAATGGTGAAATCCAAACCAGCGTTGAAACTACTCACGCCACTTTTGCGTGGCGTCGGGTCTTTCTCTTGCAATGAAATATCGTAATTCGAATAAGCTAAATTGCCACCGACAATCATTTTTAAACCGACTGGAATCAATGTGAAATTCGCCCCATAACCTTTTGTATTCCAATTCAAATCAGCAACATTCGTATAATTCACAGCATCTTTAAAATTAAAACCAAAGACATTGAGTTTACTACCATTGCCACCTACGAAGGAGATTTTACCATAATAATCGTTGTAATCAAAAGGTAATCCCGTGCTATCTTTTGCAGCATAATTGTAAATATTCTTAGAAGTTTGAGGTAAAAGTGACTTTTTACCTGTAAACATGAAAGAAATGCTGTTCCCATTATCATTTTTTAAAGGAACTATTGGACCTTCGAGCAAAACCTTCGCTTGAAAAGGTGAGCCACTGATTAAGCCACTGAACCGTTTTTTATTGCCTTCTCTTGTTTTCAAATCCACCACTGCACTGATTCTACCGCCATATTCGGCATTAAAACCGCCCGTCAAAACATCCACGCTTCTAATGGTTTCTGTTTCAAAAACGGAGAAAAAACCGATAGAGTGAAAGGGATTATAAATGGTCATGCCATCCAACAATATTTTATTTTGCACAGGGCTGCCGCCGCGTATATATATTTGTCCGCCTTGATCGCCCGTACTGATGACGCCTGCTAAAACGGGCAGATATTGCGCAATATCAGGCGCGCCACCAGTAGAAGGCAATGCTTTAATTTGCTTGGCAGTCACTGTCACTTTGGAGACTTGCGTAGTGGTGCGAGCCTCATCTTTCTTAGCACTCACTTCCACCGTTTCAAGGTTTTTAGCAGCTTCACTCAAGTAAAAACTTTTGTAAACGATACCCCCCTCAGTCATTTCGACTTTTACCTCCAAACTATCATAACCAATGAAG
>JAYTON010000260.1:0-2199 GCA_043747725.1 Saprospiraceae bacterium | reverse complement strand
TTGGGTCAACAATTAGGACTTAAAACAGGCGATAAAATATTGAAAATAGGAGATAAACCGTTTGAAAAATTTGAAGACAGAATCGTTTTGAGGGAAATCGTTTTCAACGGCGTGAAGAATATACAAATCGAGCGTGGCGGTCAAATAATGGTTATCAATATACCTAATGAAGCGGTTAAAATGCTCACTGCCTTTGAAAATAAAGACAAAGATGTCTTTTCATTGCCCCGACCATTCACCATTGATTCGGTTGTGAAAGACAGGCCTGCGGCTAAAGCTCAATTGAAAAAAGGCGATTTAATCATTGCATTCAATGATATTCCAACGCCTTTTTACAACGATTTTGAAATATTGGCTAAAAGATTTAAAAATCAACCATCCACTTGGAAAGTACTGAGGGGGTCTGATACCTTGGTTTTGAACGTTCAATCTGACGAAAAAGGGCTGTTTGGTTTCTCTGCTGGGACGGATATGCGTAAATTTTATACCACTAAAAAGCAAACCTATTCTCTCGCACAAGCCTTACCGATGGGTGTGACGAAAGGCTATGATTTCCTCGTGAATCAGATAAAAGCCTTTGGAAAGATGTTTAAAGGCGAAATAAAAGCGAGTGAAAGCGTAGGCGGATTCAAATCCATTGCTAAAATGTTCGGCGAAACATGGGATTGGGAACGCTTCTGGCTCATGACGGCAAGCCTTTCTATCATCTTGGCGTTCATGAATTTATTGCCGATTCCAGCTCTTGATGGCGGCTATGTCGTTTTCCTTTTATGGGAAGTTTTCACAGGCAAGCGGGTGAGTGATGCGTTTATGGAAAAGGCTGTCACCGTTGGATTTTTTCTTTTGATGGGCTTAATTGTTGTCATTAATTTCTGGGATTTTATTCGATAAAATGAGTTAGATGAATTACTTTGAGTTTTATAATATCCCCATTTCTTTTAAAGTAGATGAAGCCGCTTTGAAAAAGACGTTTTATGCCAATTCTAAAAAGTACCATCCTGATTTTCATACCCTTGAAAGTACGGAAAAACAGGATGAGATTTTAGAGCTTTCGACCCTCAATAATCAGGCTTACAAGACCTTGTTGGATTTTGATAAACGGATGAAATATGTCTTGGATTTGAAGGGCGTGATGGGTGCAGAAGGCGAAAATAAGCTGCCGCAAGATTTTTTGATGGAGATGATGGACATCAATGAAGTCATCATGGAATTGGAGATGGATTTTGATGAAAAAATTTATAATAAAGCTGAAAACGATGTTCAAAGTATTGAAAATCAATTACTTAGCGATGTGAAACAAATTGTTGAAAATTACGATGATGCGACGACCTCTCAGTATCAGCTTGAAGAAATAAAAAAATTTTATTTAAAAAAGCGTTATCTCTTGCGGATTCGAGAAAACTTGTCTAAGTTTGCGTCGCTTTTTAAATAAGCAGTTATTGAGAAGCAAATATTGCGTCGCCAGAGAGATGCCGAAGTGGTGGAATTGGTAGACGCGCTGGATTCAAAATCCAGTGAGGGCAACCTCGTGCGGGTTCGATTCCCGCCTTCGGTACCAAAGCTCAAGTTTGAAAAAACTTGGGCTTTTTTTAATTTTATGACCATGAAAAAAATAGCTGTGATTGATCTAGGAACCAACGGTTTTCGCCTTCAAATTGCTGAAGTTCCTACCACCGAAGCCTCTCATAAAGCTCCATCGGGACAATTCCATATCGTTTATAAAGAAAATGACGAACTCAAATTGGCTACTGATGGTATTTATCACATTGGTAAAGTGCCTTTTGAACGAGGCTTAGCTGCGATGCGGCATTTCGCTAACGTTTTAAAAGAAAAAAATGTACAAAATGTCAAAGCATTCGGTACAGCAGTTTTGCGAATGGCTGATAATGGGCAGGATTTTATTGAAACTGTGAAACACCAGACAGGTATTGAAATAGACCTTATTACAGGCGAGCGCGAAGCGGAATTGATTTATAAAGGGATGAAACTCGGCGTGCCTTTAAATGTTCGACCTGATGTTATGATTGATGTAGGCGGCGGCAGTGTGGAGTTTATTATCTGTAATACTGAGGGGGTGCTGTGGGCTAAGAGTTTTAATGTGGGTGTCGCTATTCTAAAGCAAAATTTTCATCAAAACGACCCTATTATTGAAACTGAAATCAATTCTATTGAAAATTTTTTAAATGAAAATGCTTTAGA
>JAYTON010000259.1:0-9961 GCA_043747725.1 Saprospiraceae bacterium | reverse complement strand
ACTGCAATTGTCGCAGTCGAATTTAGAAACAATTTTAGGCAATAATTATCAAAAATTGAAAATATTTTTAGGCAAACAAACTGATTTAGACATTGATTTTAAAGACATAATTTCTGTAAAACAAGTGGAAAATATTGTCAACGACGTTAAAAAAAGAATTGATTTTCAAACACCAGAATTGAAATTACGGAAAACTCAAATTGGCTTAGCCAATGCAGAATTGAACCTTGAAAATGCAACCAATAAAGAGTATTTCAGTTCTTTTCAATTGGGTTTTCAACAAAAACCTAAGACCAATCTGTTTGATAATCCTTTCTTTAGATTGGGTTTTAATGTGCCTCTGATGGGCAATTCGAGGCTTAAACGAAATGAATTGGCGCTTGACATCAAGGAGGCAGAAGACCATTTTAATCTGTCATTTTTAACGACTCAAAGGGGGATTAAACTACAAATTGTTTTAATTGAAAGTCTCTTGAAAAAGTATTATCTGTTTTATGAAAAAAATGATAAAAGCATCATTAAAAATATACTGAATAATAAAAAACTGACCGCTGAACTCACTGCCTCCGACCTACTCGACCTCAAAATACTCCAACAAAAAGCGGACATCGAAATTGTCAAAATTACCAATGATTTGACGCGTGAATACGTTTCTCTTTTAGATAAAGTAGGGCTGTTGACCGCTTCACCTAATAAAAATTATTTGAGTGTGAGTTTGGAAAATTGGTAAGCATCTCTCAGTATTTTACGCAATTATAAGCAAATACTTATTCTTTTTTCCATTTTCAACCATGATATACTTATCCTTTATCAAATGCTCATCATTAATAACAGCCTCATGTGTTGTCAATTTTACTTTATTTATTGAAACGGCATTATTCTGAATGGCTTTACGGGCTTCCGTTTTTGAAGGCGAAATGGTTGTTTTTTCAGCCAATAATTCTAAGATGTTAATGCCATTATGAATATCCGCTTTTGAAATTAAAAACGACGGTATTTCTTCCGCAATGGTTTCTAAAGCTGCTTCATCCAGACCCCTCAGTATTTCAGCATCCGCTTTGCCAAAAAGCAATTCCGATACTTTTAAAACTGATTCATAGTCCGTCTGTGAGTGTACGCGAATGGTCAACTCTTCGCCCAATATTCGCTTGAGTTCACGCGGGTTGTCAGCATATTCTTTTTCCAAATTTTCTATGGTTTCCCTTGATTTTAAAGAGAAATAGCGTAAAAACTTAGGCAAATCGGCATCATCGGCATTTATCCAAAATTGATAAAATTTATATGGCGAAGTCAATTTTGCATCCAACCAAATATTTCCTTTTTCTGATTTGCCAAATTTTGTTCCGTCGGCTTTTGTCAAAAGGGGCGTCGTGATGGCATACGCTTTTTCACTTAAATTGCGACGAATAAACTCCGTACCCGACACAATATTACCCCATTGATCGCTACCACCCATTTGAACAAGGCAATTTTCTTTTTGGAAAAGGCATTGAAAATCATATCCTTGAAGCAATGAATAGCTAAATTCAGTAAAAGACATGCCCGTTTCCAAGCGATTTTTCACTGAATCTTTTGAGAGCATGGTATTAATATTGGCGGTCTTTCCAACATCGCGAAGGAAATCCAACACATTCATATTCTTATAAAAATCGTAATTATTGACCGTCGTTGCTTTGTTTTCGCCATTGTCAAAATCCAAAAACTTCGCCGTTTGTTTCTTTTGAAAAGCTAAATTACTATCCAATTCTTCACCCGTTTTAAGTTGCCGTTCAGCATCTTTACCCGATGGGTCACCGATTCTGCCAGTAGCACCGCCGAAGAGAACGATAGGTTTATGACCACTCAATTGCCAAAATTTCAGAATCATTATTTGCACATAATTGCCAATCGTCATCGAAGGAGCGGTCGGGTCGAAGCCAATATAGCCAACTGTCATGCCTTTTTCCAAGGCTTCTTCTACGCCTGGCGTCATATCGTGCAACATGCCACGCCATTTTAGTTCTTCTATAAAATTCATAATGCTTAAATATGGGTAATTAGTAATGAGTAATAGGTAATTTACTTTTTGGAGCGCAAAATTACATTTTTTGGAGAAATAAAAAAGCCTTCGTTTCAATTTTGAAATGAAGGCTTTGAGGATACCCCTCAGTATTTGCTTGATTCATAGTCTAAAATCTAATGTCTAATTTTCTAATATCTAATTATTGAATCGCATACCTTTCCTTCTCAATCTCCATAAACCGCATAGCCGGATGCTGTTTCAACCAATCGGCAATACCCTCGGGCGTATAATATTGTCGGGCAGTGCCATTGTCAAAAGCGATGAAAATGCGTTTGCCATCTTTTGAAACGGCGGTTGAGTTGGTCGGTTTCTCTGCGCGTTCATTGATTTGTAGATAATTGATCAAGCGTTGATTATCGGCTGTCCATAATTCAATGGCATCTGAGGTCATGGCTAAAAGATATTTCCCTTGATTTAAAAACGTAACAGTAGCAGTTTTACCCCCGAAGAGCTTTTGATAAAGCGGTTTACCATCTTGAGAAATAATAGCCGAATGGTTTTCACTATCCAAAGTCAATATTTTTTTCCCATCGGGAAAGAATTGGGCAGATTGAATATAGCCTTTTTCATTGCTATATTGTTGCAATGTTTTACCCGTTGTATAATCTCTAAGTTTTGTAAAGCTGTCACTGTCACCTGTCAAAATCGTTTTACCATCGGGCGAAAACTCGACGGATAGATTTCGTTCATGCTCAATAATATGTCGAACAAATGAGCCTTCCAAAGTCCATTCCGATAATAAACTATCCCTCGAAAGGGTCAAAATATGCTTTGAATCAGGAGTGAAAATGGCATCCATGATTTCATCCTGATGACTGATGGTATCACTTAGAATATCGCCGTTTTTATACCAAACACCTACCTTTTTGCTACCAAACATAAGGAAATGATTGCCATCGGGCGAATAATGAACACCTTTTGGCTGTTCATTAAAAGTCAATTTTTTAACGATTTGTCCAAGGCTGTCGAATATCACTGCTTCGCCGCTGTAAGGATATGCCACCGTCCATTGTTCAGTCGGCGAAAAAGCGACCCCCTCAGTATAAAAGTCATAAAATGTCTTTTGCAAATGTCCATCAGCACTGTACCAAATCATCGGCGATAATTGTCCGGTGGTTACTATGCGCCGATTGTCGGGAGAGAAATGAACGGCGGATGAAGCCCCAACGGTACTATTGGTCATCATACCGTATAATGAATTCAAATTAGTCGCATTTTGTTTCCAAACTTTCACATACCCATCATATGAGTAGGTCACGGCTACCATATTGCGCGCCGATATTTCCACGCCGTCGGGTGGGGTAGGATGCGTCATAACTGCCAAAAGAGAACTGCTGGCTTCACGCAAACAGACTTCATTGCTCCCCTTTCCAATCGTCCAAACATAAGTACCATTGAAAAACCCTACCTTATTAACCTGAACGGTAGGTTTAAAGACCATCGCGCGTAAAAAATCGGAAGGTTGGAAGCTGCGCATTTTATCTACTTTTTGCAAAGACTTTATAAGTTCCGCTTTTTCCTTAGAATTGCCGCCGAAAAATTCAAAATACCGATGAATATTATAAATGTAGGTATAAGTCGATATATCTGTATTATAAAACAACAAATTATCCCCTTGTTGTGAAAATGTGGCGCTAGAAATGCCATCAACAACCAAAGGTAAAGGCTTTACTATCTCTTTATGTTGCTTCCTTGACCATGTTTCGATGCCTTCCGAGCCGA
Source organism: Saprospiraceae bacterium (assembly GCA_043747725.1). Taxonomy (GTDB): domain Bacteria; phylum Bacteroidota; class Bacteroidia; order Chitinophagales; family Saprospiraceae; genus JAAFJT01. The sequence continues at coordinate 6,177 of JAYTON010000259.1, read as the reverse complement.
AAAGGAAAATAGAATCGCTGTTCCAAAATGTAGCAGTTTGGAGATTGGTCAAATGGTTGATTCTAAATTCTGTTTCGTTTTCATCCAAACTCCAAATAATGGCTTCTCGGCTTTCATCGGTTGAAAGAATATGCACCCTATCGTTTGAAATTTCTACTGATTTAACAAAATCAGAATGTTGTCCAATGTCTTTCAAAAATTGCCCTTGAACATTCCACATTTTAATAAACTTATCATTCGACCAAGTGATAATTGTGTCATTATTGAAAAATAAAGCTCCACTGATAAATTCCGTATGACCCCTCAGTAAATGGGCATCGCTGCCATCAAAACCGCTGATTTGAAGGATACTATCGCTTTTTAAAGTTAAAATATGCGTATTATCAAGAGAAAATATTGGTTTAAACCTCGTATCGCAATCTTGAACTATACCTCTCAGTACAACATCATTTGTAATATCAAAAACCTTGACCGTCGAATCCGCTTCCAACAAAGCCATCAATGACCCCTCAGTATTGAGCGAGGTTTTGATAACTTCGGATTGTTCTTGAAGAGTGTTGATACATAGCGGAGTCAATAAAGTATTATCAGAAGCGCGGTGAAATATGCGACTTTGAATGTCTTTGGCAATATTATTATTGGGGTCGCGCTCAAGAGATTCCTGCGTCAAATTGAAAGCATCATTGAAATTATAAGCCGATAATTGCTGCTGCGCCAACAGTGCCAAACGCCCAGCTTCCGCAATGCGTTGTTGTTGTGCTGCTTTGTACCATTGGTAAGCAGCAAGGCTTGCCAGCAAGGTTAATGCAATAATTATTGAGGAAATGATGATAATTCGACGTCTTTGAGCCGCTTTCAAAGCATTTTCACACTTTTCAATGAAATTTTTCTCTCCCTGCGATAGGTTGAGAGCCTCGCGCAACGGGCGTATTTCTTCGAGTTGCTCTTGCGTCATTAGCACTTGGCGGCTCAGGTAGCGTTCGTAATTGTCTTTGACGAATTGCTCTACTTTGCGCCGTGCTTTCATGTCGCCACTCGCTTTCTCGAAAATTTGTTTGGCTACAGCATCATGATTGAGTTCGTATTTCATTCAGTGGGGGTATTTCATAAACCTAAAAGTTGATTGTTCATATCTTTTACAAAAGCTCCTGCGTCGATTCGGCTTTGATAGGCTTCGCCTTGTTCCTCTTGATAATGCAGCGTTTCGGCATGTACAGCTTCATGTCGTTCTTCTTCGTTCAATTTTTCCCAAAGCCCCGTTGCCACATATTTTTCATGCAATCGTTGATGAATGATGGCTTTTTCATTGTCCGAATCAGTGAATTCAACTGGTTTTACTTCAATTTCAAGCCTTTCAAACAAAGCTAAAAGAAACGGCTCATCCGCTTCGTCGTAGGTGATAGTGATGCTTTTTGTCATGTTTGATTGTTTTTATCATACAAATATAACGGTTTTCTTTATGATTGAATACAACTCTTTCCCCATAAACATGTTTTATTCAAGACAATTTTAAAATTATTCACCCAACACCCCCTCAGTATTTTATGACAAAAGTGATTAAAACAGCCCTCGTGACGGGCGGCTCGAAAGGTATTGGCTACGGCGTAGCAGAAGCACTCATCAAACAAGGTATCAAAGTGGCGATCACGAGCCGCACTAAAGAAAGTGCTGATGAAGCGGCTGCTGCCCTCAATGACATCAAAAGAGGCTATGCTTTGGGCATTGTTTCGGATGTGAGGAACTTTGCATCCCAGCAAAAAGCGGTCGATAAAATCGTGAAGAAATGGGGCAGACTCGATTATGTGATTGCCAATGCAGGCGTGGGTCATTTCGCACCCATCCAATCGCTCACACCTGAGCAATGGCACGAAACAGTTGACATCAATCTCACGGGTGTGTTTTACAGCATCAAAGCGTCCTTGGAAGCCTTGAAAGAAACGAAAGGCTATTTTATTTCCATCGCGAGTTTGGCAGGCACTAACTTTTTCGAATCAGCGAGTGCTTACAATGCCAGTAAGTTTGGTTTGGTCGGATTCACGCAAGCGATTATGCTCGATTTGAGAAAAGACGGTATCAAAGTTTCGACCATCATGCCTGGCTCTGTGGCGACGCATTTTAACAACCACACGCCCAATGAAAAAGATGCTTGGAAAATACAACCCGAAGACATCGGTCAGATTGTGGTTGACTTGATTAATATGCCTGAACGGACTTTGCCGAGTAAAGTGGAGGTGCGTCCGACTATGCCGCCGAAATAACAAATGGGCAATTCACATTAAAAACGCGGATGACGCAGATTAGGCTGATATTCGTAGATTTTAATAATTATCAAAATCTGTTTTTAAAACCCATAGGCACATAGGATAAAACTATGTGTCCTATGTGCCTATGGGTTTTAAAAAAAATCTATTATGTTAAACTATTCATTTAGTTACCGCCGCATCTACTTTTTGAAAAAACAGATTCAACTTCACAGGGTTATCAGTGTTGATAATATCGACGCCCAATTCGACCAACCTTTGCCACACGGTTTTGTTATCGGGAGCATTCCAAAAGCGGATTCGTTCACCTTTGGCATGGCATAAATCCACCATTCTTTTGAGAGGCGATACATCTTTTACTTTATTTTTTGCCCAATCAGGTTTATAGTGTTTAAAATTAAAACTGATCATACCGATGCGTCTTTGTTGAGCTTCCGTATAGGTCTCAAAAGGACTACCATCGAAATAAATGTAGGGCGGATAAGTGTCCCAATCTTCTTTCGACGGTCTTTTACCACTGATGATGATGGTTATTGGGCTTTTTTCATTGAAAACAGTTGGATATTCTTGCAATTGCTCTATGATTTTACGCAATGTCGCTTTCGGGCGATATTTTACATCTATCAATAACTGAATCGGATGCGCCTTGCCTTGCCGCACCAATTCAACAATCGGTTCTAAATACAGCCTATCCAATGTCCGTTTCCCTTTAATTTGAAAGGGCGAATGGGCAACGTACAATTCCCCTTTAAGGAGGTAAACATCTGCTTCAATAGACCCCATACCCGCTTCAAAAGCAGTGGTGAAAGGGCAGTGAAGCCGATAATCGTTATGGCAATGTCCCATAGGTGTAGAGGACAACTCTTGTGCGAAACATTGTACGGTCAGTAAAATGCAGAAGCAAATATATATAAATTGTGTCATTATAAAGAGCCAAAAAGTTAAATGAAAGTAATACCGAAATCAATGTTTTCAAGAAAAAAGATGAAGATACTGAAGGGAAGGAATGCCTGTACATCATTTTTAAAATAACAGCAGTTTCTCAAAGGAATTTAACAATTGAAGGGTATTTTAAGTCTTATTCAAAAAAAAGCTGTCTTTTGATTTTAACAAAATGAACGTCATTGCTCAAAGGTGGGTTATAAAAGTGCCGATTGAAAGATGATTGACTCAATGGAAATCTTAAATGTTTTGAATAAACCAATACTTTCAGTATTTTACACACTTTAAAACGAAAAACAATGAAAAACCTACCTATAATACCGCGCATGGCTTCCATAGATGCCTACCGAGGTTTCGTGATGCTCTTAATGATGGGCGAAGTGTTGTCTTTTGAAAAAGTATCCAAAGCTTTGCCTGATAGTGGCTTTTGGCATTTTTTAGCGTGGCATCAAAGTCATGTTGAATGGGTCGGTTGTTCGTTGCACGATATGATTCAGCCGTCGTTTTCTTTTTTAGTAGGCGTGGCATTGCCTTATTCCATTGCCAGCCGAATCGGCAAAGGAGAATCGCAAACAACTATGTTATTTCATGCGCTTCGTCGCTCATTGATATTGATTTTATTGGGCATTTTCCTCCGCTCTATACACGCTCAACAGACTAATTTTACTTTTGAAGATACCCTGACTCAAATCGGTTTAGGCTATTTTTTCTTGTTTTTATTGGGTTTTCAATCTACAAGAACGCAAATAGTCACCTTGATTGGCTTGTTATTAGGCTATTTTATCGCTTTTGTTATGTATCCTTTACCAGATGCAGCATTTAATTATGCGGATGCAGGCGCACAGCAAGATTGGGCAAATAACCTACAGGGATTTGCTGCGCATTGGAATAAAAATACCAATTTGGCTTGGGCATTTGACCGCTGGTTTTTAAATCTTTTCCCTCGAGAATCACCCTTTTTATTCAACCGTGGTGGCTACACAACATTGAGTTTCATCCCGACTTTAGGCACTATGATCTTGGGATTAATAGCGGGAATACAGTTGAAAAGTGATGATGCACCCATTGAAACTATTAAAAAATTTCTCATCATCGGCATCACACTTTTACTGACCGGTTGGTTGCTCAATGCCTTGAATATATGCCCCAATGTGAAGCGGATTTGGACACCGACTTGGATGCTGTTCAGTGGCGGTTGGTGTTTCCTTTTATTGACTCTTTTTTATTGGTCAATAGATGTTTTGCAGACTTCAAAATGGTATTTTGTCTTGTTAGTCATAGGTGCCAACTCAATTGCAGCGTACGTCATAGCGCACACAATTGATAGTTTTATCAGTTCATCGTTGTTCATTCATTTAGGTAAACAATATGCAGAAGTATTTGGCTTGGCGTATGCACCATTGATTCATGGGTTTTTAATATTGTTTTTTGAATGGCTGATACTCTTTTGGATGTATAGGAAAAAAGTTTTTATTAAAATATAAATATCTAATATGTTGTTTGTTTAACGTTCTTTATGCACGTCCTTTGAAAAATCAGTAAAAGATTTATCATCGTATCGAAAAAAGCGACCGTACCGACCACCAAACCATAAATTTCCAGCATTATCTTCTACACTGCAGAAAATATCATTGAAAAGTAACTAATATTTTTTCTCATCAAATGCACTAATCATTTAATCCCTTTCCATTGAGAATTCGCTCCATACATTTTTCAACCCTTGACTCCCGAGTTTTGGATTGTTTGGGTGCAGAAAAATAAAGAATATATGCTCTTTGCCGTCCCGGCGTCAAAGCATCAAACGCTCTTTTCAAGGCAGGGATTTCATTTAATTTATTTTGAAATTCTTCAGGAATAATAAATTCTGTTGTCTTTTTAAAATCCACTTTCAAACCGGCTTTTTCCACTTCAATGGCTTCATAGATATACGCTTTTAAGATGGCTTCTATCTCAATTATTTCTCGAACATTACTGAACCGAATCTGACGAGCTGCCTGTGTATTCTCCGTTTGTATGATTAGAATATCATTGGTATCATTTAACAAGGCACCTTTGACAAACAGAAGCGCACAGTATTCTTTAAACACATGTATTAAAACGATGTTACTTTTCTGAAATGTGTAACAAGGAACACCCCACTTCAATTCTTCGGTCAGCCCACAGTCAAGAACAATTGTTCTCAATTGATCCAGTTCTTCCTGCCACTTTTTGGCTTTACTAAAATAAAAATCAACCTTAGGATTTATTCTACTCATTTATTGATACTCTGAAAAAAAGTGAGCTTATATCTGATTACAATATCGTTTCTTCTTTAGCTTGTCGGGTTGTGCAATCGTTTAGCCTTGTTGCCAACGAACAGGATTTTCGGAAATGGGGAAAATTGAATTCCGTCCGCTCACAGCCGCTGCTGATTGAAAATACATTGTTGAAATTAAGAACTAAAGTTGAAAGTTGTTTGTCCAGCCCGAACCACAGTTTGGATTTGCAATTGGCTGATGTTTGTTTGTCAAGCCACATTTGCACAAAACCCAATGTTAGAAGCTGTTTTGTCCACCTTGGCACAAAAATATTGTCCTAATTTGTTCTAATTATTCTAATTATTCTAATTATTCTAATGACTTAATTTCTGTCAATACGATTGTTACGGTCGTGTTGCCAATATTTTCAACATAATGTTTACCAACATAATCCCTCCAAGAGGCAGTTCCTGTTTCTTCATCCGCAATAATTGTCTCACCGTTTTCAAGATATACTTTTAGTTTACCGCCTGAAACAACATAGGATGATTTAGCAGGGTGAGTATGTGGCATATCTTTTTCTCCGGGTTTTAGAGAATATTCAAGCACTCTTACATATTCATTTTCTAAAAGTAATTTGAAATTAGCAGGAGAAGACTTTATTGCATCTATATTTAATTTGATCGTGTCACTTTTTATTGATTTTAATTTTTTTAAAGTGTCATTTGATGTAATAA
>JAYTON010000258.1:0-5132 GCA_043747725.1 Saprospiraceae bacterium | reverse complement strand
TTTAAGTACTTTAGAGTAGGATTCATAGGTTTTTCTTTTACATTATTAGATGAATCATTTACATTCAAAATACCTATCAGTTCTTTCACTTCGCGCATCGTCTGTTGAGCTGTTTTACGAATCTCAGCAGATGATTCTAATATTCTATTTTTCCACATTTTTTCGTTATACTTTAACTCTTTTAACCTTTGACTAAATGGCTGGGTCAATTCAACTAATGCTTCTGCCACTTCATTTTTCAAATCGCCATAGCGGATATTGCCCGTTTTATAAATGTCCATTTGATCATTATAAATGTCCATTTTATTGCAGGCTTTCAAAATATTGAAAAGATTTTCAACACCCGGAGCCATGCCACCCCCCTCAGTATGAATGCCTGAATCGGTCACCGCAGACTTAATTTGCTTGCGGATACGGTCGGCTTCGCCAAAAAGATTGATATAATGCTTCTCACCAAGCGATTTCGACATTTTTTTAGTCGGGTCGGCGGGTGAAAGGAGTTTAGGGATTTCGGTAAAAAGCGGTTCAGGATGTACAAAAAATTCTTTCCCAAACTGATAATTAAAACGAGCAGCAATATCTCGGCTCAATTCTAAATGTTGCTCTTGATCTTTACCTACAGGCACATAGTCTGCGCGATAAATCAAAATATCAGCCGCTTGCAAAACAGGATAAAGGAACAAACCTGACGAAATGAACGCTTGATTATCCTTTTCTTCCAATTGTTTTACCTTATCCTTAAATTGCGTCATTTTTGAAAGCTCTCCAAAAGAGGTGACGCAGCTCAAAATCCAACACAATTCCGTATGCTCAGGGACGAGCGATTGAATAAAAAGATTTTCAGGTTTGATGCCGCAAGCCAGCAATTGGAAAGCCATTTTCCAAGTACTTTCCCTCAAATCAGTCGGATTATAAGGCATTGTCATCGAATGACAATCCACAACGCCATAAGTACAAGCATATTTGTCTTGCAAATTGACCCAATTCTGAACGGCACCGAAGTAGTTGCCGAGATGTAAATCGCCCGTAGGCTGTATGCAGGAGAGAACGGTTTTCATGAAATGTATGATGTTAAAATATAGCATAACTATTCACAGATCTATAAGGTTTTTAAAACCCCTTATAGGTCTTGAGGATGTATCAAAATAGATTCTCTAATAATGTATATCAAATATGAGCAATCACAGCGATTTCCACATTTACATTTTTAGGCAATGTTTTCACTGCCACAGTTGCGCGCGCAGGAAAATCGGCTGTAAAATACGAACCATATACTTCATTCACGGCAGCAAAACTACCCATATCGGCAAGGAAAATAGTGGTCATCACTATATTATCAAAAGTAGCTCCCCCCTCAGTAAGAACGGCTTTTAGGTTCTCCATCACTTGCTTGGTTTCGGTAGGAATGGAGTCCAAAACGAGTTCTCCCGTAGCAGGATTGATAGCGACTTGACCGCTGACATAAAGCGTGCTGCCTACTTTAACTGCTTGGCTATAAGGTCCAATGGGAGCAGGTGCGTTTGGCGTATTGACTATTTGTTTCATTTTGATACCATTTTAAGGTGATAAAAAAACACAAAAAGCTCCCAAATCTGATGATTTAATTGGGAGCTTATTATTTCTCAATCATTGAGTCAACGAATGGGAATTTACTCTTCCGTATCAGCAGCGACTTCTTTACCTTTTACAACGAGTTGACCTTTATGATAAAGGCTGCCTTCGTGTTTGTAGGCATGGTGGCGAAGGTGAACTTCACCAGTCGTTTTGCAGGTAGTGAGCGTCGGCATGGCAGCTTTATCTTGACCACGGCGGCTGCGCTTACGCATTCTTGAATGTCTATTACGAGGATTAGGCATGACTAATATCTTTTAATTGTCTATTGAATATTATCTTATTACTATGTATAAAATATTGAACTTGAATACTTATTCTAAGAAAAGGCGTTTTAATTTTCAAGATTAAACTGTCCTTTCAAATCATCAAACAGATTTTTTTTCGCTTCTAAAGCCTCAGATACTGAGGGGGTCGGTATAATCCGATTCAACACATCAAAATCACAAGGTTGCGGGTCATCGTTTTCACAATCATATACTTTATGAAAAGGCATTGACAAACAAATAAATTCATAAACGTATTTTGCTACATTGAACTCATTTGTATCAGGCGTTATATACGCCACTTCCCCATCATCTTCTTTCTCTTCGATAGAATATTTGACTGTCAGCAATTGCGAATCACCGAAAGGCATGTCTATTGATGCTGTACACCTATCACATTCAGTACGAATCGTTCCGTCAAAATCAAATACAAGTTCAATAAATGAATCGCGCTTGTCGAAAGTAAGATGAACATTGAAGTTACCTTCCTCAATTGGACTATTTTCAAAATTTTTGAAAAAATCGTTGCCAATTTCAAAATCAAACTCGTGTACACCACTTTTCAAACCCTTAATTGGGAGTGAAAATTCTTTCAAATTTTTCATTTCACAGAAGGCAAATTGTATTAATTACTTACTTTTTTCAAAAGCGAGTGCAAAGTTACATTTTACGAATAAAAAAACCAACTTTTTGAAGAAATCTTATTAATTCATTTTAAAAATTCAAAAAAAACCTGCGTCACATTTAAATTAAAGCTAATAATTTGGTACAATTTTAGATATTAAGTCAAATTCATATTTCATTTCAAAATCAAAAATTCATTTTAGCATGAAATTTTTTTACTCTCATTCTCACAGTAGGCATCGCTTTATCAATCAATGCCCAAACCAGTGCCATTACAGCTTGTAAAAAATCGGACGGTGCCATAAGCATCGTTTTTGATTACAGCAAAAACTGCTCTACCCTTGAAGCAGCCAAAAAAGATACGCTTGGAAAGCGCACTTCGATTGGTTTTCATTCAGGTGCTAACGATTGGAATAAAGTTGTCAATTGGGACGACGCAACAGCAGTAAGAGCTAATCGCGTTGCTGGAACTTCTGGCAATACTGCAAAATTCCATGTAGTTATAGCTGCTCCAAAAACTTATTACAATTTGGCAGCTGACCCTACAAACATCAAGTTTGTTTTTAATGACGGAGCTACTAAACCAACAGATCCTTGGACGGCAGAAGCCAAAGAAAGTAGCGCAACTGGTTGTCAAGATTTTGCTATCACTTTAGCAAGTTTGGCGGCTTGTACAGCGGCTTCCCAAGATTTGCGTTCAGATGTAACGGTTTCAACCGCGCCGAATCCATTTAAAGATTTCACTTATTTGACTTTCAACAATTCTGAAGGCAAAGTTTATTCTTTAAATATCATGAATGTAACGGGTCAAGTGGTGCGTTCATACAGCAATATTATTTCAAGTGCTGTTGAAATCAAGCGTGAGAATTTGGCATCAGGCGTTTATTTCGCCGTTTTACGCAGTGCTGATGGTCGTTTTTTAACTGAAAAATTAATTGTTGAATAATAGGCTTGTTTTAATTAAAGTAGAAACTACTACGATAATATTATTATGCAAAGGCTTCAAAACGATAAAGCTACCGCCTCAATACTGAGGGGTAGCTTTGTCATTATAAGGAATTGATATGCAAAAGAACTTAAAATACAAGCAGACAGGAATGTGGAAAACTTTTTATTATAATTTTCATGTTAAAAACAAAAAGTTTATTTATTTTTGCATAAAATGATGTTATTAATCAAACAAAATGTATTAAATAATTTAATTCTACCCCTCAGTATTTTAATGTTTACTATCTACTTTTTTAAGTAAAATTTGTTTAAAATACAATTCAAACTTTCATGGAAACAAAACATGATTCCAGATACCATAGAAACTATGATTTGATGAATTTAATCGGATATGGTTTAGCAAAATTCGATAGAGAATTCGTTAAACAATTTGGTTTTGATTATAAAAATGATTTTTATAACTATACAGTAAATATTGGTATCTGCGAAACAATAGGAGCTATTAAAAATAGACAAGATATGCTTGACCCTTTTTTTGATAATGCAAGAAAAGGATGGCATCAGAAAAGCTCACAATATATAAGTAGAAAAAATTACATCGATAGTTTTTTTGCGAATGAAAATGTAGTTTCATTCGCAAATATTGTAAAAACTATGATAAATCAAGATTTAGGTATCGTTTTTACAGAGCTTAAAAAAATAAGTCCAGTTTTAAAATCGAGGTATAGAAGTATGCAAGAAACTGGTAAAGAAGCAGAATTGTTTTTCTATAATAACTATTTAACAGAACCTACTTTTAAAAATGCTTCAATTGAAGATGCCCGTCAATGGGGCGATGGTTACGATTTTCAACTTCAAATCCATGATGCTTATTTACTTGCAGAAGTAAAGGGAGTAAAAGAAAAAAGAGGTGGACTTAAATTCACTGAAAAAGAAGTTTTAACAGCAAAAGAATATGGAAAAGACTACTTTTTAATTGTTATTAGCAATTTAATAGATACTCCTAAAATGAGTGTTTTTGCAAATCCGTTAGAAATTTTTGACCTTAATAGAAAAGAAATTCCTAATACTCAAATATCCTATTATTCAAACAATCTATTGTGGTAATAAGCTAAAAATGAAAGTTTCAATCAGAATCGAATTATTAGAAAGTGAATTAAGAGTTCCTATTGGCGACTTATATTATGGTGGTTCAAGGAAATTAAAAGCACGTTGGGCTAATGAAAATGGCGAATTTTATGAGGATGGAGAGTGTTTACAAGTATTTTATCGTGGTAAATGGCGCAAAGCAATTAATACCGATTGGGATTTTCAATAACTAACAACTGATTTTAATGTGTTTATAACTTATCAAATGGCTTACCTAATACTATACAGGATTGCTTATTGGGAATGTTCAAAGTGGAAAAACAGGGCAAATGTTTGGTTTGTTGTCGAAAATGGCAGATGAAGGATTAGAGATATTTATAATTTTAACCACCGATAGCACATTATTAGCTAAACAAACTTTTGATAGAGCATTTATTAATCTTAGAAACTGTTTTAAAACCCTAATTGCTTCTATTAGCCATAATTTTAATCATAGCTATATAGCACATAGATTGACTATTACGAGTTAGTTTTTCATAATCTTTGTTCAGTCTTCTGGATTGAGTAAACCAAGCAAAAGTTCTTTCGACGACC
>JAYTON010000257.1:0-3531 GCA_043747725.1 Saprospiraceae bacterium | reverse complement strand
GAACCGCGTTCTATTTTGTAAAACTTATTATCCGTGCTGCCATATTTGATGCCTGAACCCAGCACTTTATACCATGTTTCACCATTATCCTTGCTTTTATACATACCTCCGAAAGTCGCTGCTAACACATAACCACTATCGGGCGTCACAACCATTGAACTGACAATACCAAAATCGCCTGTTGTGGTTGATGGCAATAAACGCCATGTCTTGCCCGCATCAATGGATTTGTAAATGCCATTTCCTTGCGCATCTCTACCATCTGAATCGCCTGTACCGACATACATAATTTTAGGATTGCGCGCATCTTGAGCAATACTGCTAACAGTCAAAATGTCTTGATAATCATTTATTTTAATCCATTCTTGCTTTGTAGAGTTAATTTTACTCGTTTTATAAAGTCCGCCTGTAACACCACCTGCAAAAACAGTTTGGCGCGTTGGGTCATTCAAATCTGCTAAAATTGCCCTGGTTCGACCGCCTACATTACCAGGTCCGCGCTCTATCCAACGCGCCTTTTGAAGGCTACCCCTCAGTATTTCGGCATTATTATACATCTGTTGCTGCATTCTTACAGTTTGCTCAATGGCTTTCCGACGCCTTTCAGTGGGTACATAGCCTAATGCAGGATCTAAAGTTCTGAGGCGTTCAAGCTCTGCTGCTTCCCACGCTTTTTCGTCGGCGGGCATTTCATCTTCTTCGCCGAGGGCTTCCTTATTTTCCTCGCTTTCAAGTTCATTTTCTAAATTAAATTTATGAGAGTTATTTTTTTTAACCTTTTTTTTACGTATATTGTCTTTGCGAGGCACGTGGCAACTGAGGGGTGCGTGTGAATCATCTCTTTCAAATAAAGCATCGTTTTTATTGTCAATTTCAGTTATTTGACCACTTTTGTGAGCATTTTGGGATAAATCTTCAAGAGATTTTTTCATTTTAATAGGAAAAAAAAACAAAGAAGTGGCTAAGGTCAGTAGGATGGCAAAGGAAAGAAGTGTTCTTAATTTCATGCTAATAGCGTTTGTTTTTGATAATGATAATTTTGATTGATGCAGTTTTCAAGTATTAAATTGGTTTCAATAAATCTGGTTTTAATATTTATAAAAATCGAAAGCAAATTTACTGATTAAAGCCATTATAATTTTCAAAATAAAAAAAATATATCTGCTTTTGTCGAAATTGGTAAAACTTACCCCCTCAGTATCAGTCCATTTTTGAATCATTTTTTAATAATTATCTAATCCCGTATAAGTATTTTTTTAAATGAATACCTATTTAAATTTTATAAAACGCCTATCTTCGTGCCGATTATCACACTTAAATTAATCGTAATGAAAAGTAAAATTTTAATTTTTATTATTGCTAATGTCCTCATTATCAATGCTTTATGCGCTCAAAATCGGAGCGAATTGTTCTTCAAAAATGCTGATACCCTCAATAAAAAACGCGTAGTTGGGCTTGTAGCAGCAGGGGCTGTCGGCTACATGGGTGCTGTACTTTTGCTCAACAAAGTGTGGTATGCTGATTTTGCTCGAACAAAATTTCATACTTTTAACGATGATGGTGAATGGAATCAAGCCGATAAAGGCGGTCATGTATTAACTGCTTATGTAGAAACAAAATGGGCTTATCAGGCATTCAGATGGGCCGGGGTTAAAAATCGGAATGCTGCATTATTGGGTATTGGCTCCGGCATGCTTTTCCAAACAACTCTCGAAATCCTCGATGGTTTTTCAGCACAATGGGGTTTTTCAAAAGGCGATATGATTGCCAACGCCAGCGGTTGCGCGCTTTTTGGTTTGCAACAAGCGGCTTGGAATGAACAGCGCATGATTTTAAAAGTATCGAATTTTCCTAAAAAATACTCCAAAACACTTGTAAAAGATGCTGATGGCACTTCAAAATCCGTCAGTTCGATGTCAAAAACGCTTTATGGGGACAATTATGCACAAACTTTTTTTAAAGATTACAACGCCCTCAATTGGTGGCTATCTATCAACCCCCATAGTTTTGCTAAAAATTCTCGCATACCCGCTTGGCTGAATATAGATTTAGGTTACAGCGTTGAAAATGTTTTTGGAGCTTACGGCAATTATTTCCCTGCGAGTGACCCGACTTTTTATCCACGCTATCGCCAATATTTTTTATCATTGGATATTGATTTGAGTAAAATAAAAACGAACAGTAAATTTGTAAAAGCCCTATGCAATACTTTCAATTTTATCAAAATCCCTGCGCCAGCGTTGGAATATAATTCTCTTGGAAAATTCAAATTTCATCCTATTTTGTTTTAAAATTTTCAACTTTGCAGGAGAATTCAAATGAAATATGAAAATAGATTGGAATTATTGGATAATTGGTGCCTTGGCTGCCTTTTTTTTTCTACCATTTCTTGGCGGAGTACATCTTTTTGATTGGGACGAAATCAACTTCGCTGAGTGCAGCCGCGAGATGATACTGAGGGGGGAGTACTTCCGCCCAGAAATCAACTTTCAACCGTTTTGGGAAAAGCCACCGCTTTTTATGTGGTTGCAAAGCCTTTCCATGCATATTTTTGGCGTCAACGAATATGCCGCGCGTTTCCCCAACGCTATATGCGGCATCGCTACATTTATCATCATTTATCATATTGGAAAAATGCTTTACGACAAGGCATTTGGATGGCTTTGGACGCTCTCCTACATTGGTTCTATACTGCCGCATCTTTATTTTAAGAGCGGTATTATTGACCCCTGGTTCAATTTATTTATTTTTATTTCTCTTATTTTTTGGATAAAAAATGATGACAGCCAAAGCTCCCTAACCCCTAAAGCGGGAACACCTCTGAGCGGAGCGTGGCAGGAGCAGGAGCAGGGTGGGGTAATAAAAAAAGAATTTAATTTTTTAAAATATAAATCCCTAATCCTCGGCGCCGTATTTTCCGGCTTGGCTATTTTGACAAAAGGCCCCGCTGGATTTTTAATCATTGCATTGACTATATTTTGTAAGTTATTGATTTACAAAGAGTTACGTTGGATTAAAATAAAACAATTTGTTTGTTTTTCAATAATAGCACTCTTAGTGACCATGCTTTGGTTTGGCATTGAGACTTTAAAAAATGGCTTTTGGTTTATCCAAACCTTCATTGAATATAATATCCGATTAGCGAAAACCGAAGATGCAGGGCATGGTGGTTTCTTCGGCTATCACTTTGTCGTGATATTTTTTGGCTGCTTTCCGGCGTCCATTTTCGCTTTGCGAGCCTTATATAAAAGCTATAATTTTTTCGATGAAAAAGTAGATTTTACGCGGTGGATGAAGGTGTTGTTTTGGGTCGTTATTATACTTTTCAGCATCGTTCAATCTAAAATAGTGCATTACTCCTCGATGTGTTATTTGCCTTTGACTTTTCTGTCTGCCATCACTTTAAAAAATATTATTGAAGATGGTTTCTTTTTTCCTTTTAAGAGAATATTGTTGATGGTGGTGGGCAGTATAATTGGGTTGATAGTTATAGCCGTGCCGTTTATAGGGCAACATATTTCGATACTTAAA
>JAYTON010000256.1:0-2398 GCA_043747725.1 Saprospiraceae bacterium | reverse complement strand
TTCGATAAACTCCATGCCGACCTCGCCAAAGCCATGCTTTCTATCAACGCTTCAAAGGGTTTTGAATACGGTTCGGGCTTTGATGGTATTACCATGCGTGGCTCGGAACACAATGATGCTTTTTATGCAGAAACTGCTGTCACTGCGAGCGGAGCGCGGCAGGAGGGAGTAAAAATAGCCAGAACCAAGACCAACAATTCGGGCGGCATTCAAGGCGGGATATCCAACGGAGAAGATATATATTTTAAGGTAGCTTTCAAGCCTGTTGCAACCATCATCACACCACAAGAGAGCATCAACGAAGCGTTTGAATCGGTAGAAATTACAGGCAAAGGTAGGCATGACCCTTGCGTATTGCCCCGCGCTGTGCCGATTGTGGAAGCCATGACAGCATTGGTTTTAGCCGATCATTTATTACGGAATCGGTTGGCTGTTATTCGTTAAATGTTATTCGTCATCCTTTTGTTGTAATTCGTGGGATAAGGACTAATGGGTAACCATTAAAGAATAACGAATTCAATACAATAAATGTTGAAAAATATCTTAAAATTTCAACATAAAAGGTTAAAGTATTGATTATCAATATTTTAACCTTTTTTAATTTTTTAATTTTAAATATAAAATTTTAAAGCTAATTAGATTTTAATAAATATTTTGTTTTAAATTTGTAAAATAATTATCAGCTAAATCATAGAGAGCCTTGAAATCTTCCTATAATTTTATCAGAAATGCGCAAAATAATTCACATAGATATGGATGCCTTTTTCGCCAGCGTGGAGCAGCGAGACCATCCTGAATTGCGCGGCAAACCGTTGGCAGTGGGCGGCTCAGGTCGGCGCGGCGTAGTGGCGGCGGCGAGTTATGAAGCGCGTAAATATGGTGTGCATTCTGCTATGCCAGGCATGGTGGCAGCGCAATTGTGTCCGCATTTGATATTTTTAAGAGGCAATTATGAGCAATATAAAAAAGTATCTCTCCAAATCAGTCAAATATTTTTGGAATATACCGATTTGGTAGAACCACTCAGTATCGACGAGGCATATTTAGATGTGACGGACAATAAAAAAGGCATTGATTCGGCTACTCAAATTGCAAAAGAAATCCGAGAAAAGATATTTGAGCAGACTCAGTTGACAGCTTCGGCAGGGGTGTCTTTTACTAAGTTTTTAGCCAAAACCGCTTCTGGTTTCAACAAACCCAATGGCTTAACTATCATCAAACCCGAACAAGCGCAGGCATTTTTGGATATTTTGCCCATCGAAAAATTTCATGGCATCGGTAAAGTAACGGCTGAAAAAATGCTTAAAATGGGGGTGAAAAATGGGGGTGATTTGAAAAAATGGGCTGAAATTGACTTAGTCCGCCGTTTTGGCAAGGTCGGACGGCATTATTACCTTATTTGTAGGGGAGAAGACCAGGGCGTCGTCAACCCGCATCGTATCCGTAAAAGTATAGGAGCAGAAGAAACTTTTTTCGATGATATTGAAGACATTGATGAGATGAAAGAGCAATTGCAACCGATTGTAAAGAAGGTTTTTGATTATATGAAAAGTAAAAATAATTTTGGCAAAACGTTGACTTTAAAAGCTAAAACACCTGATTTTCAAACACTTACACGTTCAAAAACATACTCATCCGAAATTAAAGATTTTGATCAATTGTTGAAAGGCACTTATGAATTACTCAACGCTAACATTAGGGACATTAATAAGGTGAGATTATTAGGAATTTCGGTTTCAAATCTTGCCAAAGAGCATACTCGCGACTTCGGTACTGAGGGGATACAATTGGAGTTAGAATTAGAAATCCCTGATTAATTTTAAAAAAAATAAAAAATAATTACCTAAAATTTATCTCTAACATTTTGATAATCAATGAGTTATATTTTTTTATTTTTCACTTTTAAAATTTAAAAATAAAAAAATCCAAATTAAATTTGGAGGAAAAATAATTAAATCTATCTTTGCATCGCAATTCAGAAAAAGTGACTGAATTTAGTAAAAAAACAAGTAAAAAGATCTCGTAGCTCAGCTGGTAGAGCATTTGACTTTTAATCAAAGGGTCTTGGGTTCGAATCCCAACGGGATCACATCAAAACGAAAGATATAACGCTGTAAATCAATGATTTACGGCGTTTTTTTTTGTAATTTTTTAAATGCAGCCCCCAAATTTTCAATAATATCTGAGGCTATCAACGCCTCCTGCCCTACTCTCTCAGCCGCCAAATCTCCAGCCAAACCATGAAGATAAACGCCCAAAACAGCCGCCGAAGATGGCTCATAACCCTGAGCCAATAAAGCTGTAATAATGCCCGTCAAAACATCGCCACTGCCTGCTGTTGCCATGCCAGCGTTGCCTGTTGAGTTGAAAAAACAGACCCCCTCAATATTAGCCACTA
>JAYTON010000255.1:0-6125 GCA_043747725.1 Saprospiraceae bacterium | reverse complement strand
TCTAAAGTTAGAGCTACAAACGGTTTAATTACTCACATCTTTGGGGCTATCGCTACCGCTTTACTTTTTTGGCTCTTTTAACCCAATATTCGCATAATTCGTAAAATTATTCCTATCGACTCCTCCTTTGGGGGTTGGGGGGCTAAAATCAAACAAAAATGAATTTCGACGTTCAACCACCGCATCTATACCCCGATTATAAATCAACGATTTTACGCAGCCCCACGCGCCCATTAATGCCCGTCAAAGAGTATTTGAGGCAACTGCGTTTGCCCGTTTATGGCGAATCCGTCATCGGTGAATTTGATAATGATTTGACTAAAAACGCCCGTAAAAATGGTGAACCCATTGGTGAGCGCATCAAAGTATCGGGTAAAATAACTGATGAATATGGTACGCCGTTGCCCAATGTGTTGATTGAAATTTGGCAAGCCAATGCAGCAGGGCGATACATCCATAAAGCTGAAATTCACGATGCTCCGCTCGACCCTAATTTCTTAGGTGGCGGCAGATTATTGAGCGATAAAGAAGGGAATTATACATTTTATACTATCAAACCAGGCGCATATCCGTGGGGCAATCACCACAATGCGTGGCGACCCAATCATATCCATTTCTCCATTTTAGGTCATCAAATCGAACACCGTTTGGTGACTCAAATGTACTTTCCGGGTGACCCATTGTTTGATTATGACCCTATTTTTCAAGCCGTGCCTATCCATGCGAGGGAATTATTGATTGCCAAATTTAAAATGGATTGGACTGAGCCTGAATTTGCTTTGGCTTATGAGTTTAACATCGTTTTAAATGGTCAAAAATCAACACCTTTTGAATGAAAAAATTAAGACAAACACCCTCTCAAACGGTGGGTCCCTTTTTCGCTTACAGCCTAACCGCCGAGCAATACGGCTACCCATTCAATAGCATCATCAATGATTCGTTGATTGAATCGAATATTGATCCCCAAAATTGCGTCACGGCAGGTGAACGCATATATATTACAGGTACTGTTTTCGACGGTAAAGGCGATTCCATTTTAGATGCCGTTGTCGAGCTTTTCCAAGCTGACGCCAACGGGCAATATCGCACGACACCTATCAAGCATAAAAATGATGGTTTCACAGGTTTTGGCAGACTCGGCACAGGTACAAATCCCAAACATCGGTTTACCTTTACAACCATTAAACCAGGTTCAGTCAATGGTCAAGCACCGCATGTTGACGTCCTATTAATGATGCGCGGTTCATTGAGAAACCTATATACGCGCCTATATTTTTCAGATAATATGGCAGCCAATGAGCAAGATGATTTATTCAAAGCTGTTCCTGAAAATCGTCGTAAAACATTGATAGCCAATAGATTAGATGTGAACGGTCTTGTGTTTTATGAGTTCAATATTAGGATGCAGGGGGAAGATGAAACGGTATTTTTTAAGGTATGAAAGCCCCCTAACCCCCAAAGGGGGGACACTTCGGAAGCCTTTCAAAAAAGTGCTTCAATAATTAAATTACTTCGGGATAGTTCCCCCTTTGGGGGTTAGGGGCTAAAAAAATAAAAATGTTTTCAAAATATCTGTCAGACAATGAAATAGCGACCATCTGTTCAGAAAAGCAGTTGGTTCATCAAATGTTGCAGTTTGAAATAGCTTTGGCACGTGCGCAAGGTGACTTAGGTATTGTACCAAAAGAAGCGGCTGATGCTATTGCAGGAAGTTTGAAAGATGTAGAGATACCCCCTCAGTATTTGGCGGAAGGAACACTCCATAATGGCATTCCGACCATCACTTTGATTGCCTTAGCTAAAAAACATTTACCTGATTTTGCCAAAGATTATATCCATTTTGGAGCAACTTCACAAGACGTGATGGATACGGCGCAGGTTTTAATGATTAAAAATGTCATCGTTGTTTTTGAAAAAAGAATACACCTTTTAATACAAAATCTAAGCATTTTAATAGAAAAACATGCTCAAACGCCTATGATTGGGCGGACTCGAACGCAACAAGCTGTGCCGATTCCATTCGGTTTAAAAGTTGCGAATTGGGTAAAACCCTTCATTCGCCATCTTGAAAGATTAGAGCAAATGAAGCCCCGTTTATTGGTAGTGCAGTTCGGAGGGGCTGTTGGAACACTTTCATCTTTGTCACCTGTCACTGCGAGCGGAGCGCGGGTTGTCATTGCGAGAGACGAAGCAAACGGTATAATGGTTGGTAAAAAATTAGCCAATTATTTGAATTTAAATTATTCAAACCCGTGGCATACACAGCGCGATAATTTCGCTGAATGGGCTAATTGGCTGGCAATGGTGACAGGTAGTTTAGGCAAGATGGCACAAGACATTTTAATAATGTCTCAAACAGAAATCAATGAAATTGTTGAAAATACTGAGGGGGGTGGCAAATCGAGTACCATGCCGCATAAAAATAACCCTGTTTTGAGTGAAGCCATCGTCGTTTTAGCAAGACAAAATGCTCAATTAACAATCTTTCAATTGCAAAGTATGGTTCATGCCAACGAACGCGACGGTACAGCATGGGCATTGGAATGGCAAAATTTACCTCAAATGATGATGCATTGCGGCGCTGCTTTACATCATGCTTTAACCATTAGTACTCATTTAAAAATCAACGAAAAACAGATGCTGCATAATTTGGAAAGCCTCAACGGTCTGGTTTATTCTGAAGCTGCAAGTTTTATTTTAGCGCAATATTTACCTCGAAATGAAGCAAAAATGGTTGTTGAAGAAGCCTGTAATATAGTTTTTACCGAGGGGTTGCATTTAGTAGATGCCTTAAATAATTTGACTATTGATTTAAAAATAAATTGGCATGAAGCCTTGCAAGCGGATAAACAAATAGGTATTTCAAGTGAAATTATAGCAGACGTTTTAAAAGAAATTTCTGAGCTAAAAAATGAATATAACTAATTGATTTTGAACAAATTAAGCATTCCTAATTCCTAATTGAAAATTCCTAATTAAAAAGCAATGAGCAACGAAGCATTTATAATAGACGGCATCCGCACACCCATCGGCAATTTTGGGGGTACACTATCAGTCGTCAGAGCCGACGATTTAGGGGCATTGGTCATCAAAGCTTTAGTAGAAAAAAATTCTAATATTCCCTTAGATGCTTACGATGAAGTCGTTTTCGGTTGCGCCAATCAAGCGGGCGATGATAACCGCAATGTGGCGCGAATGTCCTTACTTTTGGGAGGTTTGCCTTATACAGTGCCAGGCGAAACTGTTAATCGGCTCTGTGCGTCGGGCATGTCAGCGGTGATTCATGCCAATCGAGGCATCAAAGCAGGTGATGGCGATATATTTATTTCGGGTGGCGTTGAAAATATGACGCGCGGACCTTGGGTCATTTCGAAAACCTCCAAACCATTCGGTACAGACGCTGAAATGCACGACAGCAGTTTCGGCTGGCGGTTTATCAACCCTAAATTAAAAGCCCTCTACGGCGTTGACCCGATGGGCTTAACGGCTGAAAATTTGGCAGAAATGTATAATATCAGCCGTGAAGATCAAGACAAATTCGCCTTGTGGTCGCAACAAAAAGCGGCTGCTGCTCAGGCATCAGGCAGATTAGCAAAAGAAATTATCGGCGTTGAAATCCCTCAGAAAAAAGGAGACCCCTCAATATTTAACCACGATGAATTCATCAAACCCACTACCACGTTCGAAGGTTTAGCCAAACTCAGAGCCTCATTCAAAAAGGAAAACGGCACTGTTACCGCAGGCAATGCTTCGGGCTTAAATGATGGGGCGGCTGCATTAATTATTGCCTCAAAAAATGCGGTTGAAAAATATGGTTTGAAGCCTTTAGCCCGCATCGTGAGTTCGGCAGTGACGGGCGTTGAACCTCGTATTATGGGCATCGGACCCGTTTCAGCCACTCAAAAAGCCTTAGAAAAAGCAGGTTTGACTTTAGATGATATAGACATTATTGAACTCAATGAAGCCTTTGCAGCGCAGAGTTTGGCGTGTACACGCGCTTTGGGTTTAGCGGATAATGACCCACGAATCAATCCCAACGGTGGGGCGATTGCCTTAGGTCATCCGCTCGGTATGTCGGGTTCTCGCATCATTTATTCTGCTGCTTTGGAATTACAAAAGCAAAATAAACGCTATGCTTTGGCGACGATGTGTATTGGCGTTGGGCAGGGATATGCGGTAATTATTTGTAGAGATTAGATTGATAGACATTAGATATTAGTCTGTTAAAATATTGATTTTCAATGTTTTATAAAAATTGTCATAAAATAAATGAAAGTAGTAAAACAAATAACCGTCGAGCAAGCAGCAGAATTAGTCAAAGACGGCGACATCATCTTCGGTGGCGGCTTCGGTATGACGGGCAACCCTGTACATTTGCTCAATGCACTCGCTAAAACGAGCGTTAAAAATCTCACTTATATCGGCAATAATGTCGGCGAACCAAATCTCGGCGGCGGCAAATTGCTTCTAAATGGTCAAATCAGCAAGATGATTGGCTCATTTTTTACGAGCAATCCCGACGCGGTCAAAGCGGCTCAATCAGGTCAAGTAGCTTACGAATTATTGCCGCAGGGCACACTCGCCGAAGCGATTCGAGCAGGAGGCGCAGGCATCGGTGGTTTTTATACACCTACTTCCGTCGGAACGGTCATTGCAAAAGGCAAACCAACCATGATAATTGATGGCGTCGAGCAAGTTTTTGAAAAAGCGATTCGGGCGAATGTGGCCTTCATCCGTGCATGGAAAGCGGACACCGCAGGTAATCTGACCTACCGTATGACTGAACAAAATTTCAATCGGGCGATGGCTACGGCGGCTGATTTAGTCGTGGTGGAAGTAGAAGAAATAGTGCCCGTTGGTAGTTTAGACCCTAATATTATTCATACACCAGGCTGTTTTGTCGATTATTTAATAGAAGCGAAACTGACTTTGGAGGATTTAGGCTCGTCTGCCTCCGTCAAATCGAGTGCTAAAAAGGTGAGTGAAGAACGCATGAATATGGCTCGGCGGGCTTTCAAAGAATTGGAATATGGCGATGTCGTCAATCTCGGTATCGGCATTCCGACCCTCGTGGCTGAACTCATCAAGCCCGAAGACGGAATTATTTTGCATACTGAAAACGGTATGCTGGGCGTCGGTCCTGAACCTGAGGGTGATGGCGGCGCGATGGATTTCCCTGTCAATGCAGGTAAAGTGCCTGTGACCGCACTCAAAGGCAGCAGTTATTTTGATAGTGCCGATTCCTTCGCCATGATTCGCGGCAAGCATGTAGATGTAGCAATAATGGGCGGTTTGGAAGCCGATGAACAAGCGAATTTGGCTAACTGGGCAGTACCGGGCAAGCCACTTTTGGGCGTCGGCGGTGCTATGGATTTGGCTTCGGGTGCGAAAAAACTCATTATCACCATGACGCATACCAATAACGATGGCAGTCCTAAAATTGTCCCAAGTTGCGCTTTACCACTCACGGCTCTTAAATCTGTTGATTTAATTATCACCGATTTAGCAGTTTTTAATTATGAAAATGGGCAATTGACGCTGATAGAATTGATGTCTGGGGCAACTTTGGAAGACGTTAGGGCGAAGACGAGCGCGCATTTTGTGGAGCGATTGATTTAATATATTTAGCAATTTTTTGAGTTCAATTATAGTAAACAAACCTATAAGGTTTCAAAAAACCTTATAGGTTTATTATTTAATACCTAAACCATCGCTTTCCCGAACCCCCATTAAAAAACGCCCCATAAAATTTCTAAAAACACCTAAGTCCCCCTCAGTAAAACCCTCAAAAAGTTCATTTTCCAAGGCATCTATCGTGGTATTGCATTGTTTTAAAGTGTCAATGCCTTTCTCCGTCAAGCTGATTCGCAGCACGCGCTTGTTGTCTGCATCTACATTTTTAAGCAATAAATCCTTGCGCTGCAAAATAGTGACGACTTCATTCATAGACTGAGGAGTCATTTTGAAACGGCGAGAAAGTTGCGCGGACGACAAATCGTCAGGATTGTCTTGTACAAAATTGAGGATGATGAATTGAGAGAGCGTAATATCGTATTCCGTTAAGGCTTTATTCATCCTCGCCGTCACTTCCGTTTCAATTCTTTTAATTAAATAAACTGTTCTGG
>JAYTON010000254.1:0-7416 GCA_043747725.1 Saprospiraceae bacterium | reverse complement strand
TCTAAAGTTAGAGCTACAAACGGTTTAATTACTCACATCTTTGGGGCTATCGCTACCGCTTTACTTTTTTGGCTCTTTTAACCCAATATTCGCATAATTTACACAATATTAGAAAAAGAGGGCAAGTGGCTCTATCCGCTTTAGTCGGGCTTTTAGTAGCAACTTGAAATCATAATTGAGCCTAACTTAAAGTAAAAACTGCCTGCAATTGAAATTGCAAGCAGTTTTTTATTTTATAAGAGTTTACTTTGACGTAATTTTATAATAAATACGAATTATTGACTCCAAATATTTTACTTCAAATAATTCAAACACTTAGTTAAAATTTGGGATTGGTACTTTTTTTGCCACTTTAAAACCATTATTCAATATGATTAATTTATTTTAATTGAAAAATTTATAAATAATTGATAATCAAATAGTTATGAAATTTTATTTTCAACCGCTATTTTATAAATAATTGATTATTAATGATTTATAAAATTATAAAAATAGAATTTATAAAAATTAAATACATATTTTCGTTAAAAAAATAGGCTTTTGTCGGAATAAAATATCTTTTTTTATTTTTTTTTGAAATTTAATTCATAAAAAATATCCAAATTTTGTACGGCTTTTCTATCTTTGATTTATCAATTGGTTTAAAGCTCACCAAAACCCACACATCGCCAATAATTGGCATTCCCGTGAAAATGCTATTTTCAACACTATAGCAAAATTTAAAATCAGATAAGTGTAATGTGCACTTAGCAGATATAGAACAAAAGGACAATTTAAATTCAATTTTATTCGGATAATTGGGGTGACTTTACCACCCCTCAGTATTTATCTGTAAAAAATCGAAGGACACAATTTTATCTATAAAAATGAAAAAAACTGTACTACTCATCGTCAGTCTTTTCGCGGTGACTATACTCTCTGCGGAAGACGAAGTGGAGTCCCGATTACGTAATATGGAGTGTATCGTTCCAGTTAGGACGGAC
The DNA here is from genome assembly GCA_043747725.1 of Saprospiraceae bacterium. GTDB lineage: Bacteria > Bacteroidota > Bacteroidia > Chitinophagales > Saprospiraceae > JAAFJT01. The sequence continues at coordinate 6,433 of JAYTON010000254.1, read as the reverse complement.
GCTTCAGTGGTTACGCGAATCCAAACTTTACTAAGAGGGCGCAAAGAAACCGAGAAAATGATAGGTCGATCGGCTTCGTTTTTCCCTATTTTTGATCAATATCTTAAAGAATACGACCTGCCTTCCGATCTCAAGTACATCACTTGCCTTGAAACAGAACTCAACAACAGAACAATCTCCACTTCGGGTGCTAAAGGTATCTGGCAACTTATGCCCGATGTGAAGGAGGAATTTGGTTTGCGTATTGATGGCGAATTGGATGAGAGACTCGACCTTTACCGTGGTACTGAGGCTGCGTTGAAGGATATGAAAAGAATGTATAAAATATATGGTGATTGGGAATTGGTATTAGCAGGATATAATTGTGGTGCAGGATGTTTAGGTGCAGCCATGAAACGGGCTAAAAGTAAGGATTTTGATCGCGTAAAAGTATTTTTACCGCAGCAAACGCAGGAATATGTTTCAAAATTTATCGCGTTTACTTATTTGATGAAAAATTATCGGTCGCATGGCTTGAAAGCCTATTTGCCTGGTTTGGATGTTCAAACCATTGGAAGTGTCAAAGTTTTTAACCATTTATCCCTTGCTACAGTAGCGCATGTAACGGGCGCACCTTACGATTTGGTTAAAGAGCTTAATCAACAGTACGGCAAAGGTTATGTCCCTGCTTCGGAAAAAGGTTGCAATGTTGTTATCCCTCGCCGTTTGATGAGTGCTTTGAAAGATTATGTTGATAATCCAGATGCCAAACAAAAAGCTACACTCAATTTTACACCGATGGTGGTGGATGAAAATTTGCCAAAATTGGAAGGCGACCCTAATTATTTCAAAACAAGTTATATGGTTGGTGAAGAAGAAACGATAGAAGCGGTAGCCGATTTGTTTAATATTGGTGTTTACAATATTATGCTTTGGAATCATTTGGACAAAGCAAATGTCGTAAAGGGGCAAGAGTTGACGCTTTATTTGCCGCGTGTAGTACCTAAGAGAGCTTAACAAAAATAATTTTATTGGCATAAACATAATTGGTGACGCAACCAAAACAGAATAACAAACCAAACTAAAAAGGCGAGTACCTGACATGTCAGGACTCGCCTTTATACTGAGTTTAAAACTCTATTTGAATATGATATTTCAAAAAATACATAGTAAAATCCAGACTTGGGAACAACTTCGAGCGACCATAACAGATTGGAAATCAAAAGGTTATAAAATCGTTTTTACCAATGGCTGCTTCGATTTGTTGCATTATGGACATATCCATTACCTCGCAGAAGCGCGGGATTTAAGCGATAAATTAATAGTGGGTATAAACTCAGCTGCTTCTGTTCGCCGACTCAAAGGAGAGCATCGCCCTATCAATGACGAGTTAACAAGGCAACATTTATTAGCTGCTCTTGAACCCGTAGATGCCGTTGTTGTCTTTGAAGAAGATACGCCTTTGGATTTGATTAAAATAATTATGCCTGATGTTTTAGTAAAAGGTGGTGATTGGCAACCTCATCAAATTGTTGGCTCAGATGTGGTATTAGCCAATGGTGGGGAGGTGAAAAGTTTACCGTATTTTGAAGGCTATTCGACGACTAATATTGAGCAGAAAATTAGAAGTTGGTAAGAGTTTCTTATGAATAATGAGCTGATTATCAATAATTTGTAAAATACTGAGGGGGTCAATGCAGAGCATTGACCCCCTCAGTATTTTGATAGTATTTTTTACCCGCTTCCTGTTTTCTTTTTCTTTTTAAAATCGCCATTTTGCCAGGCTTTAAAAAACTGTTGCCAAGCACCTGGATTAAATATATTCATCGGCGGAATTTGACCACCATAAAAATAATAGTTTTTAGCTTGCTGGCGAAGGTACATACTGCCTGTTTCGCGCCCATCAAATGGCGTTAATTCACGTACTTTATCAAGTGTTTCGGCAGCAAGGTTTTCAACGGCTCGTTTTTCCAATTCATCGTTTATATTCATTGCCAAAAACTCTGTTTTGAAATGGTCGCGACTGGGCCAAGGGAAAATGACGGCTTCATCTAACAAAATGGTATCTCGGCTGAGGATTTGCACCATCGAATAACGGTCTTCTTTGAGTGTATCAGGCACTCTAAATGTCGCTTTGCGAAAGCCTAACGCAGAGAAATTAACCACCTCGCCCCGTTCAGCCACGATACTAAAAAAGCCTTGATAATTGGCTGCTGTACCAACTTTACGCTTAGGCACGACTATTCCCGCATAAGGCACAGGTACCATACGCCCGCCTTCTTCTGTGACTACAACGCCACTGAATTGAACCAATTGCTTTTCAGGGGCAGGTGGTTCTGGTTGCTGTGCGGAAGCAATGCCCCCCCTCAGTATCAAGCACATTATGATGAATAAAATACGAGCTATTTTCATTTTTCCAAAATATTTAATCCCAAATATACGCAGTCTTAACGTTTTTAATGAAATTAATGCCGCTTATGTTTCAAGTCTTAACAAAATTTTAAGGCTTCATTTATTTTAACGGTCAAACCAATATGAGTTTGTACAGACCAAAAGCCCGCTTCGTTGTCTTCTATCTGAAATAGGTGAACAGATAAGGCATTATTTGTAAGTCAACTGCTTACTTTTGCGAACCAACAATGGCACTTTATCCTATTAATTATGCTCATAAAAACAACAAATTTGTTTAAAAAGGGTTTTAAAGATAACATTATTCGATTAATCATTTATAGACGATGCTGAAAAATTTACTTGTCCTTTCCTTTGTATTTTTAAGCCTTCAAATGCCTCTTCTGGCGCAAAACGACCTCAAAATTGGACAATGGCGCAGCTATATGCCTTATCATGCGGGCAATTATGTGACTCAAAGTAATTCGCATGTGTATTGGTCAACAGGGCTTTCTATTTTACAGATGAATAAAACGGATTTTTCAATCATCAGATTGGAGAAAACCAATGCGCTCAACGATGTTGGCACGAGCATCATTCGGTATAATAAAGCCAACGAATCACTTTTAGTTTTTTATCAAAATAGCTCTATTGATATTTTAAAACCGGATGGTCAGACAGTGGTTTTGAACGACATTAAAAATAATACCAACATAATAGGTGAGAAAACGCTTTATGATGTTTTTTTTAGGGGCGATACGGCTTATCTCGCGCTAAGTTTTGGCATTGTGAAATTGGATATGAAGCGCAACGAATTTGTCTATACCACTTTTACAAAATTGAAAACATACAGCATTTCGGTTTTTAATGAACAAATATATGCGGCTACTGAGGGGGGCATTTACACGATTCCAAACAATAGCAGAACCAATCTCGCTGACTTCAAACAATGGCGAAAATTAGGTACAAGTGATGGATTTCCAAACACTTATACATCCAATGTTTTGACCATTTTTAATTCAAATTTGTATTTCAATATCAATGATTCGCTCTGTACTTTTAAAAATAATAGACCCCTCAGTATTTTTGCTGAAAATAATTTTACCATCAAATTTTTAACAGCTGAAAATGCCAATTTAATGTTGGGTTTGAGTTGCAATGATAATTGTAGAGGCAAAGTTTATCTTTTTGATAAAAATCATAAAGCCACTTCTGTGTCCACTAATTGCAACGACCGCCCGACATATGGTATTGAAGATTCGAGGGGTTGGCTGTGGTTTGCCGATGGTTTTCAAGGATTCCGTTTTACGAGCGGTGCAAATGCGCCTTGTGGTGTGAGTGAGTTTGATTCGCCTTATTTTTCAACGTCCAGTGATTTCTCTGTTACCGACACAGCTCTTTACGTAGCTGCGGGCGGTGTGGATGGTTTGACTGCACGGCTTTCACCCGATGGTTTTGCCAGTTTTATAAATGGAAAATGGCGTAATTATAATCGAGGTACTGATAAAATTTTGTTGGATAGCATGGCGGATTTGGATTTTTACCGCATTATTTTTAATCCAAGAAATAGAAAAATATATGCTGGGACATATTGGGGCGGCTTGGTTGAGCTTGAAAATGGCAAAATTTCTAAAATTTACAACGATAAAAACTCTGCCCTTCAAGGTGCTGTGGGCGATCCCCTCCGCGAACGCGTAGCAGGCATGGCTTTAGATAAAAAAGGGAATTTATGGATAAGCAATAGCTTGGCAGTCAACCCTCTGGTGGTACTAAAATCGGATGGCAAATGGCAGAAAATGCGCGAAGTGCCTTTCGGTTCGAATGGTACGCAGCAACTTGTCATTGATAGTATCGGTTATAAATGGCTAGTGGTGAGCGGTGCGCAATCGGGTTTACTGGTTTATGACGAAGGAAAAGATATTGAAAATGTGAGTGATGACCGAGTCCGTTTCCTCGACAACGGCACATTGCCCAAAGACCTTCAAAATGCCCGCGTCAATTGCGTAGCGGCTGATTTAGATGGTCGCATTTGGGTAGGTACTACGAGTGGCGTAGCAGTTTATGAATGTGGTAGCGACCCTTTTACAACAAATTGTGTTGGAAGGCTCATCGTTTCGGATTTGGGTGGCATCGGTGAATATTTGTTGAAAGATAAAAATGTAAACGCCATCGCAGTTGATGGAGCAAATAGAAAATGGTTTGGCACGACTAACGGCATTTTCGTCCAATCTACTGACGGGCGCGAAGAAGTCGCCAAATTTAATGTGGACAATAGCCCATTATTGAGCGATAACGTCACCGCTTTAGGTATTCGCGGTTCTACGGGCGAAGTATTTATTGGCACAGGAAAAGGCATGATGTCCTATCGGTCTGATGCTATTTCTGGGGGTGAATTTAATAAAGATACGGCTTATGCTTATCCTAACCCAGTGCGTCCTGATTACACTGGACCGATTGCCATAAAAGGCTTGGCGCGGGATGCCCTTGTAAAAATTACTGACGCCAATGGCAATATCGTTTTTGAGAGCCGTGCTTTAGGTGGACAGGCGATTTGGGATGGACGAGATTTTTTAGGCAGACGGGCTTCAACGGGCGTTTATTTAGTTTTTGCAGCCAATACGCGCAATGTTGAAGCAGGTGATGCTATTGTTACTAAAATTTTATTTATCAATTAGATATATATTGAGATGGCTTTAGATGACATACAGGTTTTACGCCGGTTTCGCCGTTGGGGTATCGTTACCGTAGTGGCGACTATTTTTTTGATTTGGGTCGGTGGTTGGGTGCGCTCAACTGGTTCAGGCATGGGTTGCCCCGATTGGCCTAAATGCTTCGATTTGTGGATTCCGCCGACTGCTGAAGCGCAATTGCCCTCTAATTATTTAGAAGAATATGTGAAAATGCGTCAGCGCAAAAATGAACGCGTGGCTAAAACCCTCGCCCGCATGGGCATGACCGACTTAGCGGATAAAATAAAAAACGACCCCTCAGTCAATGAGCATGAACCCTTCAATGTTTATAAAACATGGACAGAATATATCAATCGTCTTATTGGTGTGCTCGTTGGTTTTTTTATTTTTTTAACGGTTCTTTTTTCTCTCCCGACTCGCCGCATTGATAAACGAATATTTAGGCTTTCGCTTGTAGGTTTCGTAGGGGTTATATTTGAAGGATGGTTGGGTTCGTTGGTGATTTCTACCAATTTGATGCCTTTGCTTATTACCGTGCACATGGTGATTGCGATGCTGATTTTAGTCGTACTTATAGCGGCTGTTGTGCTGGCATATACACGCAGGAGCAGCGTTAGTGAGTTGCTGTATGTCAAACCAATGTCGAAAATATGGCTTGGTATAGGTGTGTCAACTGTCATTTTAATGCAAATCATATTGGGTACGCAGGTACGAGAGAGTGTGGATAGAGTTTCTAAATCACTCGGAGAAGCGGTGCGAGCTGAATGGGTTAATAATTTAGGCTTGGTTTATACCATTCACATGACATTTTATTATTTGGTAGCAGCGAGTATTATGTATTGGATTTGGCTGTTGAAGAGTATGTCTATATTTAAAGATACAGGCGTCAAGGTTTTTTCGGCTCTATTATTAAGTGTTTTAATTACTGAAATAGCCTTAGGCATTGGCATGCACCGTTTTAATATACCACCTATTTTGCAACCTTTGCATCTGTTGTTTGGAACTATGCTTTTTGCATCGGCTTTTACTTTGACCGCAATTTTGTATTATAAAAGAATAAAAATTTAATTTTTCTAAAAAGTCAAACAAACGCTTCATACATTGATTTCTACATTTGAACAGGATTTTATGTCATTTTGTGATTAACCTATTTTAAATACCGTACAAACACACTATATTTGTAAGGTAGTAAATTTAGTTAACCTAAAAGAACAGAAATCCAAATGAAAAAGTAGTATGAATGCTTTTCCGCTTCAATGTAGGGAAAGCATTTTTTTTATTATTCAGCAATATTTTATTCTCATTTCATTGGATGTAAGTATTTCATTGAAAAATGGTAATTACTTAGGACAATTTACGATAAAGGGATTATTCTG
>JAYTON010000253.1:0-2717 GCA_043747725.1 Saprospiraceae bacterium | reverse complement strand
CATTTTTATCTCTCCTTTTGTCGTTTTTATCGTGGCATTTGAAATATCAGTCAACGAAGTGACAATATTCCAATCCACAATGCGCTGGTTAGTCGATTTTTTCTTAGCAATTGCTGCCGAATCTTGGATGAAATTAATGGTCTGACGAATGCTCTCATACGTTTCAATCTCTTGCGGCATTTTAAGATTTTGCATCACTTGATAGAGTATTGTTACACTATCCTTCATCATCAATCTGTTGAATTGAGCATTAGGATCTCGAATCGCATCCGCCGCAACAGCAGCCATGCCCGCATCGCCCGTCCTCACGAGGTTGAATAAAATACTCTTCAATTCCTTTTTAACACCCGACGAGTAATTTTTAAATGTAGAAAGAAATGTAGGCGATGCCGTTATTTTAGCAAGGCATTCCGCAGCCGTAGTGCGCACTACTGGAGCATTAGCAGTGTTAAGTGCCTCATCTCTAATAAAATTATAGTTCCAACCATATTCACCTATACCCCTCAGTATTCGAGCTTTTTCGTAGGAATTTTGATTGTTTTTATAAATATTTTGCATGGCAAGGTTCATTGAATCGCGCTGACGTGGATAAAATTGCAACCATTTCAAAGCTACCCCCATCATTAATTGTCGCGTGGACAATGCCAAGTCCGCATTATTGGACGCCATTTTATAATAAGGCGCATCAGCTCCGCTGCCGTGATTGCTTAAATATTGCGCAGCCGTATTCGCCACATTAACATTGCGCTCTTTCAAAGCCGTCAAAATAAGCGATTGTATTTTTTTGTAATCAAAATCATTGAGCGAATTAATCAAATTCACCTTCACCCGATAATCCGTTTCTTGCCGATAAAGCGACTCAACGGTCGGCAATACAAAAAGTGGATTGTACGCCTTGCCCAACGCGCGGGCAAGTGCCATCCGAACATCATTATTTTTTTCAATTAAAACACTTCTGCCAATGGCATTCGTAACCGTCGTATCAAATTTTGATTTCAAACGAGAGAAATAATGAGCTGCTATCATGCGAACATTGTGCGGATATTGAACATTTTCTATAAAAGAGACCATTTTTTTATGACTTTCATCCGTAAAAGTATCCCTCATACCGTAGCGATAAATCCCATAAGCTTGTCCTTCAAGCAGCATCGTATCGCTCATTTTAAAAGTAGTGATATCACAAAGATTGCTCAAACCATTCGCCGTGCCGCATTTCCCAACGGCTTCCATAATGGTTGCATTGAATTTAGCATACACTCCCGCAGTATCTTTCGATTCATATGCATTCATCAACAACGATTCGGCTTTAGCATCGCCTATTTGTCCTAATGCATAAGCTGCTGCCACACGTACTTCTACAAAAGCATCCTTCAATCGCCGCGACAAAGAATCCACCGCTTTATTGTCTTTCAACGATGCAAAAGCCATCGCCGCCACATAACGATGAGTCGGATTTTCATGACCCAAAAACAATAAAAGGCTATCTACCGATTGCTTTTCCTGCAAATTATAAATGGTTTGAATTTCTTTATCGCTGAAATCAATGGCTATACCGTCATATTTTTCCTTGCCATAATCAGGTGGCACACAGCTTTTTATTAATATTGTGGCGACTAAAAACAGTAAAATACTGAGAGGATGACTAACGCTCATTTTCATAGTTATAATATTGATATTCAATGACTTGTATATTTACCTTAATTTTATTTTATTTAATAAAAACAAAATGTTTTATCAAATAAACTCACAACTGACAATTCCTAACTCACAACTACTCTTCCATCCAAACGCATTTCTCCTCAATTGGATGCCGTTTAACTTCGGGCAAAGCTGCTGCATCCGAGTAGCCCATATAAAACAAGCCCAAACACTGCTCCCCCTCAGTAAGATTCAAAAAATCACCCATTCTATTCATCGCCCCTGGCGAACTCCAGTAAGAGCCAACGCCATAAGCTGTACAGGTGAGCCACATATTTTGCACAGCCGCAGAAACAGCTGCAATCTCCTCCCACTCAGGCAACACGTCCGCGTGGCGTTGCATACAAATAGCGATGATACAATTGGAAAGTAATGGATTATTAGCCATTTTCTTCAATTTTATTTCACTTTGTTGCTCGATGGGCGTATTCAGTTTATAATCTTCAACTAAAAAAGCCGCCAAACGCTGCAAGGCTGACCCCCTCAGTATTTTGAACCGCCACGGCTCGGTGAGCTTATGCGTGGGCGCAAAATTGGCATTTTCAAGGATTTGCTGAATGATGTCTTTTGGAATTTCCCTATCATTATAGCTGAGAGGAAAAACTGAACGGCGTTTTTTTATCAAGCCATTCAAATCAGTTGGATTCATAAGTGTTTGATTGTTAACTCTTTATGATGAAATTTTTATTTTACCTTATTTGAAGGAACAATTTTATAAAATAAAAATGAGTTTTTAAGTAAAATTTATTTATTAAACTTTCAGAATATTTTGAAAATACAGAAAATACATTTAAATTTGTATGTAGCAATCAAAACATGCTTGTATTTAAAAAAAAACTCTTTCATTTTTCAAGGATTTCTTCCGAGATAAAATATAAAATAGTATGAGAACCACTGTTAAATTTCACCTCGAACACATTTTTCATAACATCATCTTGGCTTGCATCATCGCTGCTGACCGCTTGAAAAGGTCACTCCGCCGCAGCCCACCACGCTCCTTTTGGGATTTATAAATTTTT
>JAYTON010000252.1:0-3730 GCA_043747725.1 Saprospiraceae bacterium | reverse complement strand
GCCACTTCGGCAGTAGCAATTAATCTTCGGAAGATGATATAATTCAAGCCTGTTTGAGCGACAGCGAAGTTTTGTACATCTTCTGAATTTTGATTGTTTTCAGTATCAAAAAAATCGCCATGACCACCTCTGCCAAAATGCCCAAAACCATCCAAACCAAGACCCCAACCTGCTCCAAAAAAGGGTTGCAAACGGTGTGCTTTGAAAGGCATCCAATGTACAGCCAAACTTGTTTGCATGGTAGAAATAGCTATGTTATTTTGCCCATCGGTCATTTGGGCAACCGCCACGAGGGAGAATTTATTTGAAAAACCATATTCTGCTTTCATTCCCGCTGAACCGCCGACTTCATTATCGCTGTTCAAAGACATGATGCCTCCTCCCGTGATGCCTAAGCGTATGAAAGCGGGGTGGGGGATGAGTTTTTTCAAAAAGCATTTTTTTTGACCCGTATCAGGTGCTGAACGAGGAACTTCATAACCGAAAATAGCGGTGGAGTCGGCTTGTTGAGCCATTGCAGAATGGACGTTTCCAAGCATTAATAAAAGTATGGAAGCCATAAGTGTTACAAATTTTTTCATTATTCTATTATTCTGTTAAATGGTGAAAATTGATGATAATAAACTGTATATACTCCCTAAAGGACAATTGTCACTGCGAGTAGAGAATTGTCATTGCGAGGAACGAAGCAAACAGGGTGACTTCTAAAAAAACGGTCATTTTCTAAGAGTTAACTCTAAAAAATGACCAATACTTTAACTCATCTAAAATTAATTAACAAAACCTTATCTTTCAATCTTTTTAATAAAACCGTAGTTGAGTGAAAAGATTGATTATAAGCTGATTATAAATTATTTTAAAATATAATTCATTGTCAATCTAATCACTCACTACCGAAAAAATTGTATGAAAAAACTATCGAATGTATGAAAAAACAAACTCCTAATTGATGAAATACTGAGGGGTATCTCTTTTATTTAAATAGTATTTTTAATGCTTTTTATGCGCTGACTCAGGTAATAATGCACCGGCGGAATCAAAAGCATAATGCGTATTGTCTACTAAACGCACCCCATAAACCACCGTTCCATCCGGTTTTGTAATCTTAACCACCATCGAAACATTAGCAGTCGTTGTTTTAGACAACACATATGTTTGAGCCGCAGCCGGTAATTCTGCAAATGTAATTTCAGTAAATTTATGATTGTCCATTGGTGTAGCAACAAGGGCTCCACTGGCATCAAAATGATAATGTTTGCCATCGCTCAAGCGAACTGCATAGCGAACAGTGCTGTCATTAAGCGTAATTTTTGCAATTCTAACCAATTTTGAAGTGTCTGTATTGGCTAAAAGGTAAGTTTGCGCAGCTAAAGGCAAACTTTTAAAAGCAATGCTATCGCCTTTTGCATGACCCGGATGGTCGCCGTGTCCACCTTTCCAATGCCGATCACCATGTCCGCCACCATTTATATGCGTCGAATCTGTACCTGGTCCACCTGAGCCCGTTCCCGAAGCGACGAGTTCGTTGATAGCGACGGTTGTATCGTCTGAGAAAAGGTCGGTACTAACGTCTTCTTTAGTACAAGCGACTGTGAAAATAAGCGCAACAAATGTTGCCAACCGAAGGAAATTTTTGAATACGTTCATAATTTTATAAAATTAAATATGTGATAAAAAACGGTTAATAATTCAAATTCTTCAATACAAAACATGCTCAATGAAGCGACCATTCGCCCGTGAGAAGTCAATTATTATCTGAAAAATTGTCAGTAAAGTCGAATATTATTAGGTAGTTAAGCCATGTACTAATTAATTATCGTTTCAGTTTGTTTTCAATAGTTAATACAAGGCTTTCTAAAAATGGGTTGCTTATCGGAGATAAAAAAATAATTTTTTTTTATAAAATTCATCGGCTATGCGAATAGTGGGTTTGCCTAACGGCATTCCTTTGAAAAAAAATGCCGTTAGGAAAACCTATTATTTGCATTAACCATAAATATGCAGTGAAGTGCCGCTCAAATCTGCTTTAAAAATGGTCAAACCTTTAGAGCCATTCCCGTTTAATCCTTTTCCAGTAACCTCAAATAAAGCACCATGCGCGGAGCAAGACCATTGCCCTTGACTGTTGTAAGAAATGCGTTTTTGACCTTCGTGACTGCAAATGACCGTGGCGGCTGCATATCCTCCTGTTGTAGTACGCGCTATGACAGCATCATTTTTGATGACATATCCGCCGTTTGTTTTAAGGGCTGAATATGCTGAGTCGTTGAGATCAATGGTGAAATCTACTGGAGAAACGGCTGTATCTGCTTTGCAACCACTTAAACAAGTTGCTGTCAGAGCAAAAGCAGCGCCTACGCCAATTTGCTCCAAAAATTTTCTTCTATCCATGCTTTTTTAATAAATAAATTTGTTTTTAAAAAACTGAATCTATAATGCGTATGAAAGCCCTATCTGTCCACTCAAAAGTTGATTCGTTCTGCCACTAAATGGCAACTCTTTGCCGATATTAACTGACCAACCCAAACGGCGGTATATTTTACCCATAGCACCAACCCTTAAGCTCAATGAAACCGGCTTGTTATCTTTATTATGCTCATCGTTGCGAAGCGTAAAGGGAATAGTTGGATTGCGAGGGCTTTTGTATTCATATTCTGTTTCATTCAGCGTTTTTAATTGATACGCTAAACCAAAACCTATGAAAGGCGTTATTACACTCTTATTAATCCATTCATAATCTGCTCCTATACGGATAGCGACATTTTTTGATTTTTGATTCACATTACTCAAATTATAGTCAGTTGACGGTGGTTGAATAGGCGGATGATGAGAGCCAAGAGAATCGGGATGCGGATGCGATTCGCCATAAAAATCAACATCAGCGGTCAATCGCCAGTTACTTCTCAAATCATAAGCCAAGCGGACATTAGCGCCATGATTTAAAATGGTCTTGTCACGTCCAAATTCATTGAGTAAAAATAGACTATTGGCTCCAAGCGTCCATCCGTTTGTCATTAATGGTGCAGGTTGAATAATAGACCGTTTTTGTAGCAACAGCCATTCGCTCATATCTAATACAGCCGTTTCTCTGCGATTAGATTTGACTGTTTGAAAACTCACATTCGGCAACGCTGCCAAAGCATCTTTTCCTCTTAAAACATTTAAAGTATTGTTGTCAAGGCTATTAAATGTATCCGTTTTGTCAATATTATTGGATTTTTCTGCTGTTTTTAAATCGTTTTTTTCAATCAATGACGTATTGTTATCTACTATTGTGCTGTTGTTAGCTTTAGCCTTATCAATTGATTTATCAGTGTTGAGGCTGTTTTCTTTTTGAGGTTGATTATTGGTTAATGAAGGTGTTGAGTTTTTATCATTTTGAGTTTTATTTTTTAAATTATCGGCAATGGATAGTTGTTTTGAATTTAATTGAGCAGATTGAGGCTCTTTGTTTTTCAATGCATCATTATTTTCTGCAAGCTGTGTGGATGTTGCATCATTCTTTAATAATTGGGTTTTATAAATTGGCTTTTCAATAACAACCGATTTGTAAACCGTATCATATTGAACAACTGTTTCAAGGCGTTTTTCAGGTGCAACTGATTTCTCAGGTTGTGCGAGGGCAACGTTCTCTTGTTTGAGTGAACTCACCTCGTGTTTCAAATCCATGATTTTAGCAATCAGCCAAACTTGCAACGCCAAAAAGACGACCGCTGCTGCTGCTGACCAT
>JAYTON010000251.1:0-2037 GCA_043747725.1 Saprospiraceae bacterium | reverse complement strand
CGGTTTTTTACTTGTACATGTCTATGTTGAGGGTTTTTAAAGCACTAAAATACTGAGGGGTATGTTTAATTTCTCAAAACTTTTTTATTTTGCAGCGTTTAGATCCAAATTAAAAAATGAGGAGGTTTTTTTATTGTAATTAATTGATAATCAATAAATTAAATCATTTATAATTCATCATTCCTAATTCCTAATTATATGCTACTTGTAGATTACGCATTTCCCAATTTTGCATCAGCCGATATGTGGTTGAGTTTGTTGACTTTAACATTTTTAGAAATCGTTTTGGGCGTTGATAATATCATATTCGTTTCTATCGTCGCCAATCAATTACCCTCTAAGCAAAGACCGAGAGCGCGAAATTACGGTTTACTTTTGGCTTTGGTGTTCCGTTTATTGCTCCTTTTGGGCATCGGTTGGATTTTATCTTTGAGCGACCCGATTTTCGATATTCCTTTTATAAAAGATCATGGTATGCCGATTCGTATTAGCGTCAAAGATTTGATTTTGATGGGTGGCGGTTTGTTTTTATTATTCAAAAGCACGCAAGAGATTCACGAAAAATTAGAAGGTCATGGACAGGAAGTGAAAACTAAAAAAGGCATTTCAATGACCAATGTGATTATTCAAATCTGTTTAGTGAACATTGTTTTCTCTTTTGACTCTATTTTAACGGCTATTGGTATGACGCAAGATGTAATAGTGATGATGATTGCCGTTGTTGTTTCAATCATTGTGATGATGCTTTTTTCAAATGCTGTCAGTAGTTTTATCAACAAACACCCGACGATGCAAATGTTGGCATTGTCATTTTTAATTTTGATTGGTGTGATGTTGATTGTAGAAGGTTTGCATCAGCATGTTTCGAAAGGTTATATTTATTTCGCCATTGCCTTCTCAATGAGCGTTGAGCTACTGAATATGAATTTGCGTAAAAGCCAGAAAGACAATACTGTGCATCTCAACCGCGAAGCAACAGCGTATCATGAATCGGAGGATATTACGGAGTAGGTTTTATTTTTTTAACACATAGTACACATAAGGCACATAGTTTTTTCTATGTGCCTTATGTGTACTATGTGTTAAAAAAATAAAACTATATGTTAAAAAAAATCAGAACCGATATTGCATTCTAAAAGTAAAAACATTGTCTTTCAAATCCTCTGTGAAACCCGCCAATTGAGTCTTTTCATTTTTAACAATGTCATACCATAGAACCCATTTGAGGTTCTCATCCATGTAGAATATATAGCCCAAACCGAGCGTATTGTACTTCAAATCCGCAGCAGTTAGCTTCGTATCTTTTTTAATATCCGAGCCTTTCACCCGCGTATTCGCATCGTACCAATCGTATTTTATGCCGAATTGATGCTTTTTGCCTATATTTTGAAGGAAATAAAAATAAGCGCCATCAAATGGTCGAGAATACAAAGGGTCTGTCACGGCAACAGCTGGCGTTTCAGAAGAATTGGATATAGCGGTTTGAGTGCCCTTGATATATTCAGCTCTGAATTCTGTATTACCAATAGCATTTTTAATTTTCAATTGAGCGTCTGCACCCATATACGTACGAGGTGCGCGCGCGCCTATTTGCAGCGTGTCGGTGAACGCTGAAAAATCAAGCGCATTTTTATTGATACTATAAATGCTTTTATTATTTTGTCGAATGCCACCATTTAAATATGATGCACCCAAGCTTAAAGTAGCATTTTTACTGAGGGGGGTATTTTTCCATTGGATTCGCCCGATAATGTCTTTATAACTGTCATAATCAGCGGGAGCAGTTAAGCCTTGACCATTAAAAATGCCCAAATCTATTTGCAAACGCTTCAACGGATGGTCTTTTCGCTGCGGTACAAATGATACCATCGCACCCATATCGCGCTCAGTTTTCATCAATATTTGAGACATTCTGCCCCGTTCAGGCGATTCTCTATCGCTGGATGAGTAATTCAACTCATAGCCAAAAGGACGGGCAAACATGCCCATTGTCAGGTTGAAACAATCATATTTGTTTTCAAATATACGACCCCAAAA
>JAYTON010000250.1:0-2136 GCA_043747725.1 Saprospiraceae bacterium | reverse complement strand
TTGTTATAGAAGATTTTCCACTGCCTGACACCCCTGTCACGACGACGAGTTTATTTTTCGGAATCTTTAAATCTATATTTTTAAGATTATTACTCCTTGCGCCTTTGATGAAAATCACGTTTTCACCTACCCCCTCAGTTTGCTTCGTTCCTCGCGATGACAAGTCTCCGCTTGCATTGATTGCTTGGTCCCGCGCAATGACATTGAGTTTATTTGATGTGGTAAGTTGCCCGTTTTGAGGCTTTTTAACATTTTTGACTGCCATAAATTAACTATTTTAATCAAAACAAAATTATAGTAGTTGAGTTTTGGTAAAACGCAAAGTTAAATTAAAATGATTAATTATAAAACGATTTGTTTATAAAATGAAAAAAGCTATGAGTGAATAATCACTCATAGCTTCCAAATCGTACTGTATTGTTTGATTTTCTAAGCTCTTTTTATCAAACTGATAATCAGTAGGACACCTGCCGCCCCTAATGCAGCTGTAATAATATGTCCAATCATACCGTTGCCCAGCGCATTGCCTAAAAAATAACCGCCGACCACACTACCGACTATGCCGGCTATGATATTGCCGATGAGTCCTAATCCAGCACCTCTTACAAGATTGCTGCCTAACCAGCCAGCAACTGCACCAATTAATAGATAAATAATCCAATTTGTTGTGTTCGGATCCATATTAATTTCGATTTTAATTGTTTAAAAATAATTTTTCATTCAATCAAAAATACGAAATTAAATTTTATATCAAAACATTTAAAAGAATATTTATTTTTAAAATAATAAAATATTAAATTAAAATTCTGTTTATACAATCAACGTTTTCAAGTATTCATCTTCTTTTTGACGCATTTCAGCTTCCTGTTCATCAGTTTCATCGCTGTAACCGCAAAGGTGCAAAACCCCGTGAATCATGACGCGATGTAGTTCATCATTAAATGCAATATTTAAATCCTGCGCATTATCCTTCACACGGTCAATGCTGATAAAAATATCGCCTTCGATGGGATTGTCATTGTATGGAAAAGTGATGACATCAGTGAGCGTATCATGGTTGAGATATTCGACATTCATTTGGTGTAAATAGTCGTCGCTGCAAAAAATATAGCTCACCGCGCTGAGTGTAGCCCCCTCAGTTTCAATCGTTTTTTCAACCCATGATGACAAAGAGATTTCATTAACTAATTGAAAATCAACATCTTCTACATTATAAATAACTTTATCGTCTTCCATCTCAATTAGCTCAATAATTTTTTTACAATACCTGAAATAACCGCCCCTTCGGCTTGCCCTGCGAGTTGTTTATTCGCCGCGCCAATGACTTTACCCATTTCTTTCATGCTCGTAGCCCCCGTTTCGGCGATAATGTTTTTGACAACGGCTTCTATATCCGCTTCGCTTAATTGCTTTGGTAAATAGCGTTCGATAACTTCTATTTCCTCGCGCTCAGTTTGAGCGAGTTCAGCGCGTCCGTTTTGTTCGAATATACTGAGGGATTCCTTGCGCTGTTTGACCAATTTTTGAAGGATTTTAATAGCGTCTTCCGCTGTCACTTCCACTCCTGCACCGCTTGTTTTATGCAACAAAATAGCCGATTTGATGGCTCGAACACCGCGTAAAGTTGCAGCATCTTTTGCTTTCATTGCCTCTTTGAGGTCGTTGTTGATTTTATCTTCTAAATTCATTTTTATTTATTTTAAGTGTTAAAGCCCCCCTGCCCCCAAAGGGGGAGTAAATCGGAAGCGAAATATATTTTACAATAAATCTTCCTGTTTATCGAAAAGGTACTCCCCCTTTGGGGGCAGGGGGCTACAAGTTATTGATTATCAATTGAATAAGCAATTTAGTTACACCATTAAATCCAACAATTAGTGTTTCTTTTTGTTGGCTGTATTCGTCAAACCTCGCTTTATACCTTTGTCCACTATCTTTAAAGCGATGCTGTTGATACCTACCAGCGATTCAGTCCGCATATATTGCTCCAGCGTAATGATGTGCTGACCCGCTGCATTAAAAAAAGCATTGGGCTGAATTGGTATTTCAAATTTACATTCCGAGCCGCTACAATCGCCTTCCCATTTGCCAGTATTGTCTGCGAGGTCAATATTGAGCAACTGCATAATGCGCTCACCC
>JAYTON010000249.1:0-12558 GCA_043747725.1 Saprospiraceae bacterium | reverse complement strand
CATGATTCGCATTATTATTATTAGCGCGGAACTCCAGTTCCACATATTGATATCTATTAATACAGATAAATACAGATTTATACAGAATTCTGTATATTTAAATGAATTAAAAATAATAGCGAAACAAGCGTTCCGCACTACAATACAAAAATGGGAAAAATAGTTGCTATAGCCAATCAAAAAGGCGGTGTTGGAAAAACCACCACTGCCATTAATCTCGCTGCGTGTCTGGCAGTGCTTGAAAAAAAAGTGCTACTCATGGACAGCGACCCGCAAGCGAACGCTTCAAGCGGCGTCAATGTCGTAGCCGACAACGAGACTTATACGCTTTATGATTGCATGGTCAACGATGCCGACCCGCATGATGCCATTCAAGAAACCGATACGCCCAATTTGCACCTCATTCCGTCGAGTATTGACTTGGTGGGGGCTGATTTGGAGTTGATTAATCGAGAAAAAAGGGAGTTTGTACTGAGGGGTATCTTAGCAAAAGTTAAAGATGAATATGATTATATCATTATTGACTGCCTACCCTCTTTGGGCTTAGTGACGGTCAACGCATTAGTCGCAGCAGACTCCGTTTTGATACCCGTTCAATGCGAAATTTTCTCTTTGGAGGGTTTGACGAAGTTGAAAAACACCATCAATCTCGTCAAAAAAGCCTTGAATCCAAAATTAGAAATTGAAGGTTTAGTGCTCTCGATGTACGACCCACGTTTGCGTTTAGCCAATATCGTCGTTGATCAAGTGCGCGCGCATTCAAAAGATTATGTTTTTGATACCATTATTCATCGCAGCGCGCGTTTGGCGGAAGCACCAAATGTGCGGAAACCCGTCATCGCTTACGATGCCACTTCAAAAGGTTCGGTCAATTTTTTAAACCTTTGTAAAGAATTTCTAATTAAAAATAAAGATAAAATACAAAGACCGAAAACGGTTTAAAAAATGATGAATGATGAATATCATAATTCGTTGTTAATCATTCAATTACAACGATAAATTAATTTGCAACTGTCTATTTTATAAAATATGTCGAAGTTAAAAAAAACGGATTTAGGAAAAGGGATTGCCGCATTGCTTGGCAATATTGAAGAGGAAGTCAATCAAGGACCCGAAGCGGTTAAGGAGGTTGTTCGCGAGCTTTCGCACTCGGTGGCGATGATTCCTGTGGAGCAAGTCGAGGTCAACCCTTGGCAGCCGCGTTACGAATTTGATGAAGCTGCTTTGCAAGAGCTGAGCGAATCCATTAAAGTGCATGGCGTCATTCAGCCCATCACTTTGCGCCGTATGAGCAACAATCAATATCAGTTGATTTCAGGCGAACGCCGTTTACGGGCGTCGAAATTGGCTGGTTTGAAGGAAGTACCCTCGTATGTGCGCATCGCGAACGACCAAGAAATGCTCGAAATGGCTTTGGTTGAAAACATTCAGCGCGAAGATTTGAACCCTGTGGAAGTGGCGATTACCTACCAACGCTTGATAGATGAATGCGCTTTAACACATGAAAAACTCAGCGAGCGCGTCGCTAAAAATCGCTCGACGGTGACCAATATGTTGCGCCTTTTAAAATTGCCGCCTGAAATTCAACAAGCGATTAAAGAAAAGAAAGTATCAACAGGTCATGCAAAAGTTTTAGTGGGCATTGATGACATTGCTTTGCAGTTGATGTTGTTTAAAAAAGTGGTGAATGAGCGACTTTCTGTGCGTGAAATCGAGGACATTGCGCGGAGTTATTCAGAAGCTAAGTTGAAAAAGAAGGCAAAAGTGAACCCCTCAGTATCCGACGCTCTTAAGCCCGTACAAGATACTTTGAGTGCATTTTTCGGTTCAAAAGTCGCCTTAAAACGCCAGCCGAATGGCAACGGTCAGATACTCGTCAGTTTCAAAAACGATGATGATTTGAACCGCATTTTAGATTTAATAGAAGAAAAAAATTAAAATAGAGCGTCAAACAGAAACAACGTTTTCATAGAAAAAACGTTTTAGCAATATGAAGAAAAAGATATTACTGTTCATAGTTTTTATTCAAATAGGTGTAAATATTAATGCACAAAGCATTGATTCTGTAAGAGTTAAAAGAGATTCGATACCCATTAAAAAAGAATTAGTTACAGCGAAGAAAGATTCGTTGTCCATCAACAAAACATCAATAGTAGTTAAAAAAGATTCATTGTTCATTAAAAAAGTGAAGTTTCTACCTATTCCTAAAAAAGCCCTGCTCTACTCTATCATTCCTGGCGGCGGGCAAATTTACAATCGGAAGTTGTGGTATGTAAAATTGCCTTTAGTTTATGGCGCATTCATAGGAAGTGGTTTGGCAATCAGATATAATTCAGGGTATTACAGTTATTTCAAAAAAAATTATTATAATAAACTCAATGGAATAGAACTTGATGCCAGTAAAGTACCCAATATTAGCTACCTCACGTCAGATGTTTTGAGGCAATACCGAGATAGTTTTTATAAAAGTGCACAGCAATCGTACGTCGTTTTTGCGTTGGTCTATATTCTTTCTGCAGCAGAAGCCTTCACAACAGCACATTTGATGAATTTTGATGTCAGTGAAGATTTGAGTTTTAAATTAAAACCATCCTTTGAAAATTTACCCATTGGAAATGCTTTTGGAATAGGCATTCAAGTCAGTTTTTGATTTTTTAGCCCCCCTGCTCCCAAAGAGGGAGTACCACTCGAAAGCTGCTAAAAATATTCATTTTTTTAAAATTATTAAAACTATTAAAATCGTTTCACTATGAAAAAAATTGTTTTAATCCTTTCAAGTGCCTTCATTTTTAATGCCGCTGTTTCGGCGCAAGATTCAAGTACCCCTCAGTCAAAAGACTTTCCAAGTGGTATGGAAAGCCTTAAAGAAATGCAACAACAGATGATGCAGTTGTTCGGCAGAAGAGGCTCCGATTCTACACAAAGTTTTGCATTTCAATTAGATACAAATTTCATGAAAATAGATACGTCATTTTCAAAATCCTTCGGCTTCTCCTTCGACGGTGAAAATTGGAAACCTTTAACGCCCAATACTGAGGGGGGGCAAATGGGCGGTATGTTCAAGCAAATGCAAGAACAAATGAAAAAACTAATGCCCGACATGAATCAAAATTTCGATATGTCAGAAATGTTCAAAGGCTTTGGCAATATGTTCGGTGGTGATGCTTCACCGATGCCTCGCGTACAACCCAAAGATAAAAAGCGATTGGGTGAAGAAGAGACTAAAGATAAAAAGTATAAGACTGAAAAACTGTAAGCAATGATGAATTATGAAATCTCATAAGTATTTGATTATCAAAGAACTGTGAAAATTTATTTCAGTTTATTTCCATATTTAAGTTGAATAAAAAATCCGATGCTTTGAAATCATCGGATTTTTTTTATGCCCATATCCCTCAGTATTGGACGATAAAACTTACTTTTACAATCAAAACTATCCATATTATGAGCCAAGTAAAAATAGAAGAAAGTTGGAAAGCGGTGTTAAAAGATGAGTTTGAACAACCCTATTTTCAAGCATTAGTTACCTTTCTAAAAAATGAAAAAGCCGCTGGTAAGATTATCTACCCTCCTGGCAGTTTGATTTTTAATGCTTTTGAAAATACGCCTTTCGATAAAGTGAAAGTCGTCATACTCGGTCAAGATCCTTACCACAATCCGGGGGAGGCAATGGGCTTGTCATTTTCAGTACCTAAAGGTGTTAAAACGCCACCCTCTCTTCAAAATATTTATAAAGAAATCAAGTCGGATTTAGGCTTACCCATTCCCACGCATGGGGATTTGACAAGTTGGGCACAACAAGGCGTTTTTCTACTCAATGCTATGTTAACGGTTGAAAACGTCGGCAAGGCTTCTTCACATCAAAATATCGGTTGGCAACTATTGACGGATGCCGTTATAAAAAAGCTATCGCACGAACGCGAAGGTATCGTTTTCATGCTTTGGGGCAATTTTGCAAGGAAAAAAGCCCCTTTGATTGATACATCCAAGCATTTAGTCTTAGAAGCTGCTCACCCATCTCCCTTAGCTGGTGGTGCATTTTTCGGCAGTAAACATTTTTCAAAAGCCAATCAATATTTACAACAACATGGTCAAACGCCTATTGATTGGTCGATAAAATAGTTATTCGTTTCTTTTCATTTAATAAATATTTGTTTTGTTTTGAAAACAATTTAAACAATCTCTTTATAAGAATAAGAAAAAAAGATTCTTAAATTTGTCTATAAAATAAAATGACTTATGGAACTTCGTCCTTCGCTTTTTTAGATGCAGATGTGAAAACGATTGATACGTTCTTGTTTGAAAGTTAAAGATTTTGTCCTATCTTTGGAATCTAAATGCAATAAAATGACAACAACAACAGATATTACTGCGCCTAATGCCTTAAATGGGCTTAAAATGACACCCGAAGCGTATCTGAAACATGAGCGTGAAACGATTCGTGAATTTGGGGGGAAATATGAATTATTTAACCAAACTTTAATCTTTATGGCTGGAGCATCAGAAGCGCATAATAATATTGCAGGCAATATATTTGCTCTGCTAAAATTCTTTATTTGGCAAAATGATGAACCTTCACAGGTTTTTCAAAGTGATATGAAAGTCATTAGCTTCTTAAATTACAAGGATTACTTCTATCCGGATGTTGTTTTTATTGAAGGACAAACCCAATATAATGATGACCAAAAAGACGTTTTGCTCAATCCTACTATTCTTTTTGAAGTACTGTCTGATGGTACAGAAAAATTTGACAGAGGCGATAAATTTGAATCGTATAAAAAAATTGAAAGCCTTAAAGAGTACGTTTTAGTCAGTCAATACAAACGAAAATTAGAACATTTTTATAAAAATAAACAAGGTCGCTGGATAAATGGTCAAACGACAACAACAGGCGAATTATCGCTTTTGTCTATTCCATTGAGCTTGCCTTTGCTTCAAATTTATCACAATATGTCTATTTGATTTTATGTAGATTGGTATTAATTTTATGTAAAAAGCCTTTCGGGATACTTTCTTGAAAGGCTTTTTACATAAATTATGTATTTTAGCCCTAATTTTTCACTTTTCACTCATCACTTTTCACTAAATTATGTCCGAACTCGCCCTACAACGCATCCGCGAAGCCAAAGAACAACGCCTCACCCGCCTCGACCTCGGGAATTGTGGCTTGACTGAACTGCCTGACGAGTTGTTTGAATTGACTTGGTTAGAGGAGTTGAATTTGAATACAAGTGGACATTATATGGATATTAAAGATAATTTTCGAATTAATTTTTTAACTCCAAATAAAGGAAACGAAAATAAAATTTATGTTATCTCACAGAATATTAAACTTTTAAAAAACTTAAAAAGGCTTTTTATCAATAGGATGCCATTTCTTAGTGATTTGAGTCCACTAAAAGGGTTAATTAATTTAGAACAACTTGATATTTCGAGTACTCAAGTATCTGATTTAACACCATTAAAAGCCTTATCAAATTTACAAATCCTCTATGTAAATCATACAAATATTTTTGATTTAGATCCATTATCGAATTGCTTGAAACTTCAACTACTTGATGCTCAATATACAGAAGTTTATTCTTTAAAGCCTTTAGAGTTATTAATAGATTTACGTCTCCTTTATTTAGGCAATACAAATGTTACTGACTTAAGTCCAATAAAGAATCATAAAAAAATTAAATGGTTTTCAATTGAAAAAACTAAAATTACAAATCCTCCTAAAGAAATTGCATATAGAGGAATTGTATTTGTTCGTAACTATTTCAAACAAATAGAAAAGCAAAAAGGCACAGTCGAACTCTACGAAGCCAAACTAATAATAATAGGTGAAGGCGGCACAGGTAAAACAACTTTATTTGAAAAACTAATAAACAATAATCATCAAATTGGCAATACACCCGAAACCCATGGCATCAACATCTACGAAGGTTTACCCTTCAAACACACTCATATCGGAGACAACACTTTCCACGCCAATCTCTGGGATTTCGGTGGTCAAGAACTCCAATACATGACCCATCAATTCTTCCTAACGCCTCGTGCTTTATACGTTTTGATGATGGATGCCCGTAGAGAATCCCCCAATTTGGCTTATTGGTTCAAAATTATCAGTCTTTTAGGACGGGATAGAGAAGATTCGACTGAAAAAGTACAATTGCTTTTGGTTTTCAATAAACGGGGCAACACGACAGGGACCCCCCTCAGTATCAAGACCAATTAACCTATTATGCAGACAGTTTGGATGTGCAATATCTCGAAGTGGATTTTGCTGAAAACGATTATCGGTTTGATAACCTACAAAATGCCATACAACAAGCCTTAGTGACCTTACCGATTGTCAAATCGCAATTGCCCCGTTTGTGGAAAGTGGTACGGGAAGATTTGCGAGAAGAAGCCAAAACGGAGTGCTATATCACCACCAAACGCTTTTCAGAAATATGTTCCAAACACGGCATTACCGAAGAAGCAGACCAATGGCTTTTAAGCGGTTATTTGCACCAATTGGGTTCGTTGCTGCATTTTCAAAACGATAAAGGCTTGCGCCGCTTGGTGATATTGAGTCCACAATGGGCAGTGGATGGCGTTTATACTTTCCTCTCCGAAGAAAGCATTGCCCGTAACAATGGGCGATTTACGGAAGACGAATTTATGGCACTCTTAGCTACCAAAAACTACAATCGAGACGATGCCGATGTGATACTGCAACTGATGACCAAAAACAATTTCGATATTTGTTACGAAGCCACCGAACACAATTATGTGGCAGCGCAACTATTGCCCGACAATGCCCCCCTCAGTATAAAATGGTTTCCGAAGGAGGTTTTACAATTCCGCTATCAATATCCCATCATGCCTAAAGGTTTGATGTCCCGTCTTATTGTCCGATTGAGCGATGACATCGAGCGAGATAAAGAAAGTGGTGAACAAATAGTTTGGAAAAAAGGCGTTGTGCTGCACATCAAACTGAAAGAAGGCGAATGTCGTGTCCGTCTGCGGGAAGACGATGCCGAATCCAAAGCGGGTTTGCGTCAAATACTGATTGATGTCATGGGCGAGCGAGATGCCCGTAAATATGCCCTCCGCAAAGTTCGTGATACGGTGGATGATTTGCATAAAAAATGGTTTAGAAGTATCAAAGCGGATGAAATGGTGCCGTGTTGTTGTTCTGAATGTGTGGTGAGTGACACGCCGCAGTTGTATAAGTTGGAGAATCTCTTGAAACGCCGCCTAAAAAGACCCGACCATAGTTGCGATATTTCAGGCGAGGATTTGATGATACAACAGCTTTTGGAAGGGGTTTATGATAAGGTGGAGATTCGGGATATGGAAAATCAGGGGAAATACTGAAATATGGGACTCACTGCGTCCCGTATTTCAAGCATCTTCGTCATTTCTCAATTTTCGATATTTTTCACGGACATCATCAAGGCTGTTATATGGTTTCTCTATATTTTCAATATCAGCGAGAATATTTTTAACCCATTCTGGAAGTACCTCTCTTTGAAAAACAATTTCACCTAATGACATTTCTAAACAGTTAATACTTTTTGTGGTATTATCTGTTAAAACGAGCCGATTGGGAATGTTTTTATAATGTTTCAATAAAGACAAACCTATTTTATATCTTGCAACGACAATATCTGGACGAACATAATGCCCCCCTTGTAAAACTCGATTTTTGACTCGATTAATACAAATATCCACATCAGACACGCCAAAGAAATTAAGATGTAGTGCATATCCTAATCTTTGTATGCCTATTAAAAATTGCCAAGTGTCTGTATCTGCCAAATTGGTTTCAATGGCAAAGGTTTGTCTTTTAGCAATAAAAATGTTCATTTGCTCCAATGCTTCTGCATTAGCCAATTCCTGTACATTTACATCATTGCCCAATCGTTGGCGCAATTGAAAGGCAAAATCATCTGCATTGACGTAGGGAACATCTTTAGGAATAAAAAACGCATTGACAGTTGTTTTGCCAACACCGTTAGCACCTGCCAAAACATAAATAGTGGGTTTAGTCTCCATAGTAAGGTTTTGTATCAACACCGTCTTCACGAATAAAGCGGCTACCGTTGGCATATTCGGCAATGACATAACCGTTTTCACCATAAATAATCGGTAATCCCCTTGTAAAAGCGGCTTCTTTAGCGCGTTCAAAACCTTTTGCTGAGGCTTCTTCACGCTCTGCGTCTGTCATATCGAAATAGGATTTTTCAGCTATGCCATATAACAATCTGAGTTTTTTAGGCTCTTTTAAATCGAATATCATATTCCTTATTTTTAAGCAAAATTACACTTTTTTTGAGACAAATACTGAGGGGTGTTGTTTTAAGCAAAAAACCCTTAAATATTTACCTACTCCACACCTTCTACTCAATCAGAAAATGAAATTGAAAACAATTTAAATAATCTCATTATAAGAATAAGAAAAAAACATTATTTTTACCCACCAGTAAAATCCTATTAAATCTTTAAAATCTTAGCAATCCTGATTCAAATTTATAACCATGTCCGAATTAGCTTTAAAATTGATAAAAGAAGCCAAAGAGAAACGGCTGACGCGATTGGATTTAGGGAACTGTGGCTTGACGGAGTTGCCTGATGAGTTGTTTGAATTGGTTTGGTTGGAGGAGTTGATATTAAGTAACCATTGGTACATTTTTGATTATTACTCAGTTAAATCAAGTAAAAATAAATTAAGTAGTATTGAAGAAATAACCAAAAATCAAAATAGTATTAAAAATATAAGTGAAAAAATTTCAAATTTAAAAAACCTCAAAATTTTTATTTGTGGAGGTGCTTATCCATTAGATGGGGGTGATTTAAATATAGTATGGAAATTAGAATCAATAGAAGCCTTAAAAAGCCTTGTAAATTTAGAATATCTCGATATATGTTTTACAGAAATTTCGAATATAGCTTTTATTCAAAATTTAAAGAATTTAATTTATCTTAATTTAGATACAAATAAAATTGAGGATATATCCCCCATATCCAATTTAAAAAATTTAAAATACCTCTTAATATCAAGAAATCAAGTCATAGATTTTAGTTCTTTGCTCAATCTCACAAATTTATCTTTTTTAGGTTTAGCTAAGAATAATTGTACTGATTTTTCATTTTTAGAAGCACATATTAACTTAGAAACCTTTTTTTTATCAAATCTCAAAAAGAAAGATTTACATTTTTTTAATAAACTTAGAAATTTAAATCATTTAGAACTTTCTAATTCAGAAGAAATAGTTGATTTAGATTTCTTAGTAAACTTGACAAACTTAGAAATATTGGAATTAGATGATAACAAAAACCTTAAAAATATTTCGTCAATTAAAGAACTCACAAAATTACGTTCGCTTTCTCTTAACTCCACTTCAATAGAAGATTTATCACCAATAGTAAATTTAAGTAATATTGATAACTTAAGTCTCATGGGAACAAAAATTAACTCCTTAAATTCTATTCGTAATTTGATAAAACTTGAATATTTGTATGCTTCATATACACAAATTGATGATTTAGAACCTTTAAAAGACTTAATTAATCTAAAACATATTGACCTTACTTCTACCAAAGTAAAAGAATTATGTTTCTTAGAGAATTTAAATAATTTACAAAAAATCATTTTAAGTAATACCCAAGTTAGTGACTTAAGTCCATTGAAAAATTATATTAAGTCTGGAATACAAATTATAATTTGGGAAACTGACTTTTTGCCTATAAATGCAATTGTTGTTGAAAATTGCCCCATTAGTAATCCTCCTCGACATATAGTCGAACAAGGCAACGAAGCCATCATTCGCTACTGGCAAGAACTCGAAAACAAAGAAACCATAACCAACAACCAAACAAAACTCATCTTCATAGGCAACAGCCGTGCAGGAAAAACATCTCTCTGGCAACTGTTAAAAGATAAAATATATAACGAACAAGCCGATTCCACACACGGCATCAAAACAGAAATTTGGGATACAGAACCCTTAGGCACAGAAGATAATCAAAACCTTGCCGCCCATATTTGGGATTTTGGCGGACAAGAATATTACCACGCCACACACCGCTTGTTTTTAGCGGACAATGCCATCTATGTCTTGGTTTGGGAAAAAGTCAGCAATCAACCAGGCACAAGATTAGAAAAATTCAAATTAGACGATGACCCCAAAGCGGAAATAGAAGAAGTGGAATTAGAGCATTTTCCCGCTTCTTATTGGTTGGAGAATATTCAATATTTCGCAGGCAAGCATTGTCCTGTTTTGATTGTTCAAAATAAAGTAGATGAAGAAGTATTAAAAGCGAATTATACTGAGGGGGTACAGGAAGTTAATGATTGTTTTCATTTAAGCGTTCAAAATGCTTTTGGTTTTCAAGAAGGCAATGTCATGTTGAAAAGACATGATTTAAGATTTCAAGATTTCAAAGAAAGGCTTTTGGAACTATTGCGTAAAAATGCCACCGCTTTCAAATTGGTGAAGTATTACGCCCAAGTCCGCGAGGCATTGGAAGCCAAAGCGAAAGACACCGAATATATAGCCGTTTCAGAACTCAAAGACATTGCTTTGCAGTTTGACGAAACGCCCGATTTAGAAAACCTATTGGCATATCTCAAAAGTTTTACCAATACCGTTTTGTATTTTCCGCAAAACGATGTATTGAAGGATAGATTGTACCTCAATCCCACGCATATCAGCCGAGATATTTATAAAATACTCAACAAACAAGTACGTGAAAACAATGGCAAGTTTGATTTAGCGCATATTAAAATACGCCTCAGCCTCAACGACGATCAAGAAGCAGAACGTTTTGCAGCATTGATGCGCGAGTTTGATTTGATATTTGAGAAAACAAAAACAATCAAAGGCGAAACAAAGCGACAGTTTATCATCCCTCAGTATTTGCCGAAAAAAGAAGACCTATCAGAAGATATGCAGTTTCTGATTGAAGGCTATTCTTTAGAAACGGCTTTTACGATTCAATTTAAATCCTTCGTGCCACGCAGTTTGATGTTGCGTTTTATTGCCGCAAACGGCGCATTGTCGAATCAAGAAACGTATTGGCGCAATGGCATTATCTATAAAAGCCCGACCACGCCATCCATGATTAAAGTGGAATACGACCACGACCAATCAACATTCACGATTCAAGTTCAAGACAAACAGAAACAAACCATTGATATGCAAAACATCGTCGAACAATTTGTCAAATTGGAGAACAGCGATGAGCATATAAAAATATCAAATAATGGAAAATTGTATGTTGATTTAAGAACGATTCGTAAATTGCAGCATGAAAACAGACGGGAAGATATTTATACAGATGGCAACATTGTTTCACTCAAAGAATATAATTGGCTTATTACAAAACAAAAAACAGATTTATCAATGGCAATAACACTCGAAGAACTCAAAGTAAAAGTAGGCGGATTAATTGGAAATGATAAACTTAAAGAAGCAATTGAGTTGATTGCTACTTGGGGATTTGAAAACAGTCAAAAACAATTACAAGAAGATTTACTTCATATTAAACGAAATCTGACTGACTTGAACAAGCAACATACTTTAGGTTTATTATCTTTTCAAGAAGTGTCAAGAGAGAAAACGCGTTTGAGTGTTAGTATTTTTGATTTGCTTAATAGAATTGAAGTAAATGAAAATGATGAACTTACTACAATGGAAAATAATTCTACAAAAGAATTAGATTGGGAAATAGAAATATTGAAATACTTAGTTTCAAATAAAGAAAAAAGAGGTACAACTAATGAATTTGCTTCATTGAACGCCTTGAAAATTCATGATGTAAATAGTATTGTTAAGTTCTTAATTAAGAAAAATTTTATTGAGGAATTAGGAACAATTGAAAAATTTGGTTTACACATTAAAGCTACTTATGAAGCTATAAAGTTTTTAGAAAACACTAACCACATAAATATAAAAAATACTCCTAAACAAGATAATCCTAAAATCTATTTCTCCTACGCATGGGGAGATGACGACGAAACAGGCGAAAGCCGTGAGAAAATTGTCCAAGAGCTATATGAAAGTCTCAAAATGGATGGCTACAATGTAGTTAGAGATAAAGAAGATGTCGGTTACAAAGGCTCAATTTCTGATTTTATGAAAACAATTGGTAAAGGCAATTCTATCATCGTCGCTATAAGTGATAAATATCTTAAATCCGAGAATTGTATGTTTGAGATGTATGAGATATTTAGAAATGCGAAACTGGAAAAAGAAGGTTTCATTGAAAAGATTTATCCAATTCGTATTGAAAGTATTCGATTATCAGACCCTTTAGTATTAGATACTTATTTTGAACATTGGGAAAAAAAGGAAAAGGATTGGGAACAATTGATAGTAAAACGTGGTACACGCATTTCATCAGAACAACAAGAGCAATATCGCCGAATCAAAGCTATTGCCCATGAATTAGGCGATTTCTTAGCCTTCTTAAATGACATTAACGCTAAGACTAAAGCCGACCTTTCTAAAAACAATTTTGAAGAAATAAAGAAAGCTATCACAAAGCACGTAATTTTTTAGGGAAGATTAGGGTTTAGTA
>JAYTON010000248.1:0-3304 GCA_043747725.1 Saprospiraceae bacterium | reverse complement strand
AGTGCCATGACGATTCCACGTGTATTGAGTTTGAAAAATACGGATAGCGGCTTAAAGTTGGTCTCAAATCCCATCGATGAGCTGAAAATACTGAGGGGTCTCTTGGATGTAACCATTGCACCACAGAGCATTGAACAGGAAACCAAGCCTAAAACTGCCTTATCAAAATTAGTGAGCGGCGGCGAGTTGATACTTGAGTTTGAGAAAGGAACGGCAAGTGATTTTGGTTTAAATATAGCGAATAGCAAAGGAGAAAACTTGAAAATAGGCTTCGATGCAGCCACCAATCAATTCTACATTGACCGCACCAATGCTGGTAAAAAGGATTTTTCACCTGAATTTGTAGGCAAGCATATGGCGCCCCGTTTTTCAAAATCCAATACCATCACGTTACGTATTATTTTTGATGTCTCGTCCGTCGAGGTCTTCGCAGACGAAGGTTCGACGGTGATGACGGATGTTTTTTTCGCAAATGAAAATTTCAATAAGTTGACTTTTTATGCTAATAATGGTCAAGTCAAATTGAAACGGGGTAGGGGATATGCTTTTAGGAGTGCTTGGCGGTGAAAATAATAGTGCAATTATGCATTAAAATCGCTTGTGTCACTGCGAGCTGAGCGTGGCAGGAGGGGGTAAAATTTAAATTAATAAACAACACATGAAATATCTCATCCTCATTTTCCTAATACCTATGAGTTGCTTCGTCTCTCGCAATGACATGTTCGCTCAAAAAAGCCCTGTTGAATATGTCAATCCGTTTATAGGGACAGGCGGGCATGGACATACCTTCCCGGGTGCTACCGTTCCTTTCGGCATGGTTCAGCTCTCGCCCGATACGCGTACTGAGGGGTGGGATGCAGCAAGCGGCTATCATTATTCTGACTCGACGATATTGGGCTTTTCACATACGCATCTGAATGGTACGGGGGTGAATGATTTGTGTGATGTATTATTGACTCCCTTTGCTTCGTCCCTCGCAATGACAAACCACGCTCCGCTCGCAGTGACATCAGGCGAATTCAAGCCTCTACATTTTCAACATAAAAATGAAATCGCGGAAGCAGGGTATTACAAAACCATTTTAGACGAAGACAACATAGGCGTAGAGTTAACGGCTACTGAAAGAGTGGGATTTCATCGGTATAAATTTGATAAAAAGGTGAAAATCGTGTATTTCAATATCAATTTGAATAAAAGAAATGACTTGATTGAAAGCCGCATATTTCAGAAAGGGGATGATAAAATAGAAGGCTCTATGCTGTCTAATAATTGGGCAAAGTCCAGACATTTATCTTTTATGGCTCATTTTAGTGCTGATATTTTAAAAATGGATAAAAATTTTAAATATAAAAACACGGTCAACCGGCAAGCCATTACCCTCTCTTTTGATGTCTCCAAAACTCATGAATTGCTTGTAAAACTGGCGCTTTCGCCTGTTTCAGAAGAAAATGCGGCGGAAAATATGCAGACTGAAATCCCTCATTGGGATTTTGATAAAACCCGAAAAGAAGCCGAAGTCAAATGGTTAAAATACCTCAATCGCATCCAAATTGAAGGCGGTACGGACGATCAGCGCACCATATTTTATACTGCTTTGTACCGTACTTTGATACACCCCTCAGTATCGCAAGATGTCAATGGCGATTACAGGGGTTTGGATAATAAAGTGTATAATTCTAAGACATTCGCTTATCATTCTATCTTTTCGCTGTGGGATACGTACAGGGCGTTGCATCCGTTGTACACCATATTATGCCCTGAAAAAATACCCGATTTTATCAATGGTTTCTTAGATGATTTTGAAAAAGCGGGGCATTTGCCCGTTTGGAATTTCCCCGGCAATGAGACTTGGTGCATGGTTGGCAATCATTCGATTCCCGTCATTGCGGATGCTTATTTGAAAGGGATTAAAGGTTTTGATGCGGAAAAAGCCTTGAATGCAATGATAAAAACGGTCAATCGAGATACTTTTGGCTTAAAAGTCTATCGTAAAAAGGGCTATATTCCTGCCGATACTGAGGGGGAGTCGGTGAGCAAAACTTTGGAATATGCCTACGATGATTATTGCATTGCGATGATGGCACAAGCCATGAAAAAGGACAATATTTATAAAGAATACATCGACCGCAGTCAAAATTGGAAAAATATTTTCAACCCTAAAACAGGCTTTTTTCAAGCTAAAATCAACGAAACTTTTGTAGAACCTTTCGACCCACGCGAGGTCAATCACCACTATACCGAAGGCAATGCTTGGCAATATGCTTTTGCGGTGCAGCATGATATTTCGGGTTTGATAAATACGTTGGGTGGAAAAGAGAAATTTGAAGCCAAACTCGATTCTTTTTTCAACGCACCTTCTCAAACCACAGGGCGTGATCAAGTGGATATTACAGGCTTAATCGGGCAATATGCACACGGGAATGAGCCGAGTCATCACATTGCTTATCTCTACAATTATGTCGGAAAACCCTATAAAACGCAGCGTTTAGTCCGTCAAATTATGGATAATTTTTATAAAAATGCACCAGATGGCTTGATTGGTAATGAGGATTGCGGGCAGATGTCGGCTTGGTATGTGATGTCGGCGATGGGAGTGTATCAAGTTAATCCTTGTGGAATGGGCTCAGATGATTCAATGGCTAATATTTTTAGTAGTGTTGATTTATCTGATGAAATTCGTGAATTAATGCAAAAGAATTTTTCTGATAAACGTGCAAATACATGGAATCTTAGAATTGAAAGGGTGAAAAGAATCTCAATTATCCCCAACCCATTCATCTCAAAAGGCACTAAACTCTTCAAAGAAAAACAATTGATTGAATTGGCTTGTGCTGATAAAAAAGCGGAAATTTATTTCACAACCGATGGCAGCAACCCTATTTTGTCGGGTAAAAAATATACGGAACCTATTGAAATAAGCGATTCAAAAACCATCAAATTTGAAGCGCGAAATGAGGGTGAGCATTCGAAAATAGCCACTGCCACTTTCAAAAAAATCATAAAAAATAAAACGATTATTTTGAAAAATCCACCTGCCCCTCAGTATTCAGGCGGGGCAGACGATGCTTTGGTGGATGGTGAAATCGGTACTGAACAATGGCAACTTGGCAGCTGGCAAGGCTTTGAAGGCGTTGATTTAGAAGCGATTATAGATTTAAAAAAAGAAACTGAGTTCAATCGAATAGAATTGCGCTGCATTGAAGATCAAAATGCGTGGATATTTGCACCGACTGAAATTCAAATTTTTACTTCAAACGATGGTTTAAATTTTAAAAAATTAAGCACCCAAATGCCCAGTTTAGTG
>JAYTON010000247.1:0-10284 GCA_043747725.1 Saprospiraceae bacterium | reverse complement strand
CCAGAAAATAAGCCTTTATCTCTTTATAAATTTATTTCTTTACATCTTTACATAAAGATATAAAGAAATCTTGCCCACTACATTTAAAAACTTGATGATATTTTTCTTTGAAATAAGAGCTAATTTTAACTCTATCAATCAAAGTCAAGTAATTGCAATAAAAACTTCTTAAAACGAGAAAATTCAATCTTTTGAAGAATCTTAATGTATGGCAACTAAAGTCAAATCTCAAAATGAAGGATTATTCTGCGTTTTCCCAAGTATCACTATTTTCTAATTTTCATAAATAAACCTTTACATCTTTATATAAATAAATAAAGATGTAAAGGTTTATTTATGAATTTTTGATTATTATTTGATTAACCAACCCATCTTAATATAATTCAAATCCCCTACCCTACCAAAAACTTGGATTGGAATTCAAGCACTGATGTTGCACAAGCAGGTGCAGCGCACCTCAATATTTGTAGTAATCGAAATAAGCAATTTTATTAAGGTGCAGAGCACTGACACCTTTACAGATGAAATTTCGGTGCGCTGCACCTTACAGAACATTGTTTGGGTTTGCTACAAATATTTTGCGGCTCTGCCGCTTGCGCAGCATCAGGCAACCACTATTCCATAAAGGAATCTTTATCTCTTTACTTATTTATAAGGCTAATAAGCGCAGATTTAGCGAAATCTTACAGATTTCGCAAATCTTGTATCAATATTTCAAATGATTCTATGATTTCAACTCATCATTCGGATAAAGAGTATATTAGCACTTTAAAAACCAATAAATACTGAAGGGGTCAATAATATAAAGACATGAATAAATCTTTATGTCTTTATAAAAAACAACCTTGGTAGATTACATGATCTTTTAAATTATAACACCTCTAATCCTGCCGCCGCGCCGCGCAATAAAACAGACATAATTTAAACAAAGAATTAATTAAAAAGAAGAGGCAACAACAAAAGGGAATCCTTTTGTTGTTGTTTCTCTCTTTTAATAATCTTTTAATCTTTTATAACTCCATAACTTATTGATTATCAACGAGTTATGGAGTGAAAGGTAACCAATTTGGGAGAAAAGGTAACTGATTTGGGAAATAGAATAACTAAATTGGGAGGAATAGTACCTAAATTGGGAAGGATAGTAACTGATTTGGGGAACAGTACCCGATTTGGGATGAAAAGTAACTGATTTGGGAAAAAATACTTAAATTTTCTTTATTTATTTCCCAATTTAGTTACTTTTGAAGCCAATTAAAGCATTTTTAAGTATTCATCCCAAATCGGTTACTGTTTATTCCCAATTTAGTTATTCTTATTTTTTCTATCTCAAAGGATATCAATAGAGTTTTCATGGAAAAAATCAATAAAAACAAAAAAAACAAAGGTATTACGCTTATAAGAAAGTCAAATGACCTCATTGAGGCACGGTATAAATTCGATGTATGGGAAACTCGCTTTTTCCTATCCGTACTCGCGCAAATCCGTCGGGAAGACAATGATTTCAGCGTTTATCGGGTTTGGTATAAGGATATTGTGAAGATGTTTAACCTCAAAACACATCAATCTTACGATATGCTCAGGGAAGGGGCAAAGAAGCTCATGAATAAGAGTTTTTACGTCAGATATGAGGATAAAGGCAAGCCGAGAGAGATGCAATACCATATTTTGAGGAAAATTGACTATTCCACACAAGGAAAAGAGGGTAGAAGTGAGAATCAAGAGTACATAGATTTGACGATTGAGCAGGAAATGAAGCCGTTTTTGCTTCAACTACAAAAGAGTTTTACAACATACGATCTACGAAATGTAACCAAATTGGGAACGTATGCGATTAGAATTTATGAGTTATTGAAACAATACGAAGTGATTGGAAATAGGACTTTTGAGTATGAAGAAATGAAACGGATGTTTGAATTGGAAAAAGAATATCCTCGTTTTCCCAATTTTTATCAAAAAGTGATTCAGCCGGCTGTCAGGGAAATTAATCGCTACACCGATTTGAATATCAGAGAAGTTGAAAAATTGAAAGAGGGGAGGAAAGTCACGGCTGTTTGTTTTTATTTTCATAAGAAAAATGAAGAAGAGTTGAACACTGCCCGCAGCGAAGAAACTAAAACTAAGCAACCAACATTATTTGATGGACAAGTGCAAGCCATAGAGCTACCCCCTCAGTATGACGACTCTGAAAGGGTGACTATCCTGCATATTTCAGAATCTATGAGCACTGAAAAAGACCGCTTGTTTTCGCTTTTTTATCCGAAAGTGGTTGAAAGTTTGGGTGTAACGCCTTTTGTTTTTGCAGATTTAATTAAAACTTATAATGAAGAGCAAATAAATCAAGCCATTCGCATTACCAATCGGGCTAAAATGGATGGTCAAATTAAGTCCAACCCGTCAGGATTTTTTGTTCAAGCCTTGAAAAATGGTTATACAGATCAAAAAGAAGAGTTGACGAAAAAGAAAAAAAAGGAAGAAATTCAACAATTAACAGTCAAATTACAAGAGTTGGAAGATGATAAACACTTTGCAGAAAGGCAGCGAATTAAGGAATTGGTGCATAAAAATCCGCAATTGACTGAAGCCGCTATCGACTATTTGCAAGAAGATAAAAAGGCAAAATCGCTGATAATTGGTTTGGAAGCCTTTTATGAAAGACCATTGGGACTTGAAGATTATCGTCAAAATAAGGAGTTGCGCGAATTGGTGATGGATGCCATTATTCATTTGGAAAAAGAGGCTTTTGATGATATTCGTTTGATGTATGACACAACAATTGAAGGATTAAAGCAAAAAATAGGATAAAATTGAATTGACAAAACGAAAAATATGCTCAAATTAATCAACAATGCCACGCAGCATTTCACAAAAACGGCTATTATTTCTAATGGTCAGTCTTATAGCTACCATGATTTATGGTCGGCTTCAAGGCATTTTGCCAACCTTTTATTAGAAAACGAAAAAGATTTATCAGAAACACGGGTGGCTTTTATGGTCACGCCGAGCTTCGATTATGTTGCCGTGCAATGGGCGATTTGGCAAGCGGGTGGGGTAGCGGTACCGCTTTGTACTACGCACCCTTTGACGTCTTTGCAATATGTTATAGAAGATACTGCTGCGGAAATTATTGTGGTATCCCCTCAGTACGAAATGCTTTTGAAGGCTTTATCAACTGAAAAAAGTATTCGTTTGATTGTTTTAAAAGAGGTAATATGGGCAAATTTTAAAAAAATGCTTGATATATCTGACGATGCCTTGCCTAATATCGAATCCCATCGACGCGCTATGATTTTATACACCAGCGGCACAACGAATCTGCCAAAAGGTGTTGTCACAACACACACCAATATCGAAGCGCAAATATCGATGCTCGTAGAAGCGTGGATGTGGCGACCGGCTGACCATATATTGTGCATTTTGCCCTTGCACCATGTTCACGGCATTATCAACGTCATTAGTTGTGCTTTATGGTCGGGTGCGATTTGCGAATTTTTACCTGAATTTTCTGCGGATGGTGTATTTAATGCATTTAAACGTGGTAAAATCAACGTTTTCATGGCTGTTCCGACCATTTATTTTAAACTTATTGCCTATTGGGAAAGTTTTGCGGGAACTGACCAAATGGAGACTTCAGTCATCATGAAGCGTTTTCGATTGATGGTTTCGGGGTCGGCGGCTTTGCCTGTTTCGGTTATGGAAAAATGGGAAAAGATTAGTGGACACCGCCTCTTGGAACGCTATGGTATGACTGAAATAGGTATGGGCATCAGCAATCCTTATAACGGTGTTCGCCGAGCTGGGCATATTGGAATGCCATTGCCGGGCGTAGATGTGCGTTTGGTAGATGACAATAATGTGGTAGTCAATGAAGGAGAAGCAGGCGAAATTCAAGTACGCGGCTCAAACGTTTTCCTTGAATATTGGCAAAGATCTGAAGCAACTGCCACTACTTTTACTGAAGATGGCTGGTTTAAAACGGGCGACGTGGCAATTACTGAGGGGGGGTATTATAGAATATTGGGGCGCAATTCAGTAGACATTATCAAATCCGGCGGCTATAAAATTTCAGCCCTCGAAATTGAAGAAGTACTCCGAACGCATCCGCATATAGAAGATTGCAGCGTCATCGGTATTGAGAATGAAGAATGGGGTGAATTGGTGGTTGCAGTATTAATTGCTAAAGATAATGCCATCGATACTGCGCAAATTAATAGTTGGATTCGAGAATTGATGCCATCTTATAAAGTACCCCGTCAGTATAAAATCGTGGATGAATTGCCTCGCAATGCAATGGGAAAGGTGACTAAAAATGATTTAAAAAAGCTGTTTTAACTTAAAATCCTTTAAAAAATGATCATACGCGGTGTAGCTATATTAGCTGGTTGTTACATAATAGGGCAATTAATCGGCGAAACATTAGGCAGAATATTGCATATCGACGCCAATGTCGGCGGCGTAGGTTTTGCCATGCTCCTCTTGATTCTGTGCAATCAATGGATGGAGAAAAATGGACTTTTTACTCAAGACATGGAGGATGGCATTATGTTTTGGAGCAAAATGTATATCCCCGTTATAGTGGCTATGTCTGCTACTCAAAACGTGAGTGCTGCTTTGTCGGGTGGCTGGATTGCTTTGTTATCAGGGGTAATTCCTGTAGTTGTTTGTTTTATGTTAATGCCTATTTTTTCTAAAATATCTAAAGAAAATGCTTCAAAACCGCCTATTACTGAAGGGGTACTTGAAATTGAAAATTAAGAGCTGGAAATTATTAAAAAGTAAAATTATGGATTATATAACAACCTTATTAATCAAAAACGGATTAATTGTCGCTTTCCTCGTGGTGGGGATTGTGATGTATTTATCGACGATTATTTCTGCAAAAATATTGTCTAATAAAATACCAGGCTCTGCCATCGCTATTCTTACAGGGCTTTTACTGGCCTATATCGGCGGAAAAATGACGGGTGGCGATAAAGGAATAGCCGATATTAAAGCTCTTTCAGGTTTTGGCATTATGGGTGGTGCGATGCTACGGGATTTTACCATAGTCTCGACGGCAATGGGCGTCAGTTTTGGGGTGATTAAAAAAACGGGCTTTATAGGCGTTTTGTCGCTTATGTTAGGTGTTATATTGTCCTTTTTGTCGGGTGCAATCATTGCGGTTTCGATGGGCTATTTTGATGCTAAAAGTATTACGACCATAGGTGCAGGAGCGTGTACTTTTGTTGTCGGTCCGGTGACAGGGGCGGCGGTGGGCGCGAGTTCGGATGTCATCGCTATCAGTATTGCAGCAGGAGTTATAAAATCTATCTTAGTGACAATTGCAACGCCTTTAATGGCACCTTATGTAGGCTTAAACAATCCCCAATCTGCTATGATTTACGGTGGATTGATGGGTACGACAAGCGGTACAGCGGCAGGATTAGCCGCAACTGACCCTAAACTTGTGCCTTATGGTGCTATGACAGCCACTTTCTATACAGGATTGGGCTGTTTGCTTTGCCCGTCATTGTTTTTTATTATCGTGAAAATGTTTTTTCAATGACCCCAACGACGGCACAAATTTACTTAGCAGATCAACGCAGTTGCAGCCAAACAAGTTGGTTTCGGAGCTTTCATACATTCAACTTTGGCATATCTTTTCAAGAAAATAAAAAACCTTTTGGTGCTTTGCAACTTTTGAATGACGATACTTTAGCCGCGGGAAAAAGCCTTAAAATGCAAGTAGATGAAAATACTGAAGTGTTAATATTGCCTCTCGTAGGTGGTTTTGAATATGAAAATAACATAGAGCAGCACGATTTTATTGAAACGGGTCAACTTTTGACATTTACTCTTAAAAAAGGTATGAGCTATGAAATTATCAACCCTTACGAAACGGAATTAATTAATTTTCTACAAATTTGGATTAAACGCAACGACATTTCCTCTTTCATTTCTAAAAATGAAATCATTTCTTTTAATCTTGAAAACAAAAATCAGTTGCACTCTACCTATACCCCCCTCAGTAAAAATGCTTGTTTTATAGGTCAATTTGGCGGAAGGGAAGAAGGCGAATACGCTCTTAAAAATTCTAAAAATGGCGTGTTTGTATTTGTCATCGAAGGAGCTTTTGAAGTAGCCAATAGACTTCTTGAAACCAGAGATGGCATAGCCATAAGTAATATTGAAACTGTTGAATTTGAAGCCCTTTCCAATGATGCTATCCTTTTATTGCTTGAAATTTCACCATAAATATTAATTTCTAAAGCAACTATTTAAAAATATGCTTTGTAATCAATGTTAATCGAAATATTGGCAATCCTATTTTAAGTTTTATAAAAAAATTGAAAAAAGTATGAATAGATTAGAATTTATTAAAAAAGGCTTAGGTTCATTAGGTTTTTTATCGGTTATGCCGTTGATGGAAGCGTGTAAAAAAGACAGTTCAACAGGCACAAGCTCTACAGATTGTGCGGTGACTAATTCGGAAACCGCCGGACCCTACCCAACAAAATCGCCTTCATCATTTGTCACAAAAAATATTGTCTCCGACAGAACAGGAACTGCTTTAACTGTCCAAATCACTGTCAGAAATGTCAAAAATAATTGCGCTTTTTT
The DNA here is from genome assembly GCA_043747725.1 of Saprospiraceae bacterium. Taxonomy (GTDB): domain Bacteria; phylum Bacteroidota; class Bacteroidia; order Chitinophagales; family Saprospiraceae; genus JAAFJT01. The sequence continues at coordinate 3,687 of JAYTON010000247.1, read as the reverse complement.
GAAAGAGGCGATTGTCGATATTTGGCATTGCGATGCGGCAGGGGCGTATTCTGAATACGGCAATCTCACCTCTGTACACTTCCTAAGAGGTCGTCAAACAACGGATGCCAATGGCGTGGCAGCTTTTACGAGCATTTATCCGGGTTGGTATTCAGGCAGAGCACCACATATCCACGTGCACATTTATGACAGCAGTGGCACATCTTTATTGGTTACTCAAATCGCATTTCCAGAAGATGTCGGCAAAGTCGTGTACGCACAAGGGGTATATGCAAGCCGCGGTCAAGCAGATACTAAAAATTCGAGCGATGGTATATTTAGTGATGGTGTGAGCAATGAATTAGCAACCTTAACAGGTAGCCCATCGGCAGGGTATGTTTTGACCCATATTATTAATGTGAATGCCTAATTTATAGACTTTAGATAGTTAGACAATAGATATTAGACTGGTGGTGATGGGAAGGCGGATGACGCAGATTTGGCGGATTTGATACGGATTTTTCAGAATTAATAAGGAAAACCTGTGTAAATTCGCCAAATCTGCGTCATCCGCCTTCCCATAAATAACAAGATTCTATTGTCAAATATATTTTACAAATCTCTTATAAAATAGTATTCAAAATTGTTTTACTTTGCCCCAATAAATTGTTGACTTTTCAGTAATCACGACTCACACAACACTTCTCTATTCCGCTCTACCTTATTTAAAACCTTATTTTTAACTTATCTAAGTCATTTTGAGCCTTTTTGTATGTTAATACTGAGGGGTCTAATTTTTTATAATAGAATTTTTAAACTAAACTCATTTCAATTTTTAAATTAAAAAAGAATGTCTAAAATTATCAAACTCATGTTGGTGGTGCTTTCATGCCTATCATTTTCACCCATTTTCAGTCAAAAATATACCGAAACTAAGAAAGGCGAGTTGTCTTTCGTTGCCAATCAAGGAGGTCAAACGCTTGGTTTTGCTCAAAATTCAGGCGTCAAAATCTTGACAATTGACGGTTTCGCGTTCAAAGATTTGAACAAAAACGGCAAATTGGATAAGTATGAAGATTGGCGTTTGCCTTATGATGAGCGCGCTAAAGATTTAGCAACTCAACTCTCTATCGAGCAAATTGCTGGTTTGATGCTGTATAGCCGTCATCAATCGCTTCCTGCCCGTCCGGGTGGATATTTTGGCGGCACTTATAGTGGCAAACCTTTTCCAGCAAGTGGTGCAAAAGCTTCTGATTTGAGCGATCAACAAAAGGAGTTTTTGTCAAAAGATAATTTACGCCACGTGCTTATCACCACTGTTGAATCGCCTGAAGTATCGGCTTTGTGGAACAATAATGTGCAAGCGTTTTGTGAAAGTGTCGGTTTGGGTATTCCTGCCAACAATAGTTCTGATCCACGTCATGGTACGGTTTCGACGATGGAATACAATGCAGGAGCGGGTGGAAAGATTTCGATGTGGCCCTCATCTTTGGGCATGGCAGCTACTTTTGACGCTTCATTGACAGAAAAATTTGGGCATATTGCAGCAGTCGAATACCGGGCTTTAGGCATTGCAACGGCACTTTCTCCGCAAGTTGATATTGCGACTGAACCGCGTTGGAATCGTTTTAGCGGTACTTTTGGCGAAAATCCTCAATTGTCCGCAGCGATGGCCCAGGCTTATTGCGATGGTTTTCAAACGTCAACAGGGGCTCAAGAAATTAAAGATGGTTGGGGTTTCGGGAGCGTTAATGCGATGGTCAAACATTGGCCTGGTGGTGGTTCAGGCGAAGCTGGACGCGATGCTCATTTTGGACTGGGTAAGTTTGCCGTTTATCCTGCGGGCAAATTTTCGACGCATTTTATCCCTTTTACTGAGGGGGCATTCAAATTGAAAGGCAAAACGAAAATGGCTTCTGCGGTCATGCCTTACTACACGATTTCTTGGAATCAAGATACTAAAAACAAGGAAAATGTCGGCAATTCTTACAATAAATACATAATAACCGACCTTTTGCGCGATAAATACAAGTTCGACGGCGTGGCTTGTACCGATTGGAGCATCACAGGCAATAAAACACAAATGGACAATTTCACAGGCGGCAAGCCGCATGGAGTTGAAAATTTGAGCATTGCAGAACGGCATTATAAAATCCTTATGGCAGGTGTTGACCAATTTGGCGGTAACAACGTAGCTGCGCCTATTATCGAAGCTTATGCAATGGGTGTCAAAGAACATGGTGAAAAATGGATGCGCGAACGGATGGAATTATCGGCTGTGCGGTTGTTGAAAAATATTTTCAAAGTTGGTCTTTTTGAAAATCCGTATTTGGATATTGAAACAACCAAAGCAACCGTCGGCAAACCTGAATTTATGAAAGCAGGTTATGAAGCTCAATTAAAATCCATTGTTTTACTTAAAAATCAAAAGCATATTTTGCCTATGAAAACAGGTAAAATAGTATATATTCCTAAAAAATTGACCCCTGCCAGTCGGAATTTCTTAGGCGAAGCGATACCTGAAAAATTGGATTATCCGATTAATGTGAATACCGTGAAAAAGTATTTTACGGTAACTGACAATCCCGATGAAGCCGATTTCGCTTTGGTTTGCATCAATAATCCGAATACGGGCAATGGTTACGACTCAACCGATATTCGCAAAGGTGGCAATGGTTATGTGCCAATCAGTCTTCAGTATGGGGAATATACAGCTACTGCTGCTCGCGAAATAAGCATTGCAGGGGGTGATCCAATGGAGAAATTTACAAATCGTAGTTACAAAGGTAAGACGGTGAAAGCGACTAATATTGGCGATTTAAATATGGTGACAGAAACGCGTCAAAAAATGAAAGGAAAGCCCGTTATTGTTTCAATAACAGTTGATAATCCCATGATTTTCAGTGAATTTGAGAAACAAGCCAATGCCATTTTGATTAATTTTAGAGTGCAAGACCAAGCTGTTTTGGAAATTTTGACCGGTAAAGCACAGCCTTCAGGTCTATTGCCTATGCAAATGCCGGCTGACATGAACACCGTTGAAAAACAAGCGGAAGATGCGCCTCAAGACATGAAATGCCATACCGATACTGAGGGGTCTGTTTATGACTTTGGTTTTGGCATGAATTGGAAAGGGGTGATAAAAGATGCAAGGACAGCGCGTTTTAAACAATTAAAAAAATAGAACCATGATGATGATTCCAATGCTCTTGAAAGAGCTCGAGCAAGAAGCTCTGACCACCCGTAAAATGTTGTCCATCATACCCAATGATAAGTATGATTGGCAACCGCACCCTAAAAGCATGACTATTCGGTCGTTGGCAACACATATTGCCGAATTGCCCACTTGGGTGACGCTTGCTTTGACAACAGATGGGCTTGATTTTGCGGCTCAACCTTACGACCCTGTTATCATCAATAATACTGCAGAATTGATGGATTTATTTGAACGCTCTTTAGAAGATGGCAGAAGTCATCTAAAAAAAGCCAATGAAGAGCAACTCGAAGGCAATTGGACTTTGCGCAGTGGCGACCATATCTTAATGGATTTGACTAAATACGAGACCATTCGCCACACTTATTGCCAGATAGTTCACCACCGAGCGCAAATGGGGGTATTTCTTCGTTTGTTGGATGTGCCAATACCAGGTAGTTACGGACCGAGTGCAGATGAATAAATTTTTAATGCGAATATTGGGTTAAAAAGCA
>JAYTON010000246.1:0-7980 GCA_043747725.1 Saprospiraceae bacterium | reverse complement strand
TCAGATTTTCCATAATTTTGAACAAGCCGCTAAAGATACCAGTTCCTCTTATGGTGGCACAGGCTTAGGGCTTGCCATCGTGAAACAACTTGTAGAACTGCAAGGCGGAACGATTGACGTCAAGAGTGAATTGGGTAAAGGTTCTACTTTTAGTTTTATTTTAAGTTTTCAGAAAACACATAAAATCATTGAAATCAATAAAAAATTCGATAAAATTATTCAAACAGATACAGTATCTGACATAAAAAACGTGAAAGTATTGGTGGCAGAAGACATGACACTCAATCAACTTCTTATAAAACTAATCATCCTAGAATTTGGCTTTGAAATAGATATTGTCGCTAATGGTAAATTGGCTATTGAAAAGTTAAAAAATAATCATTACGATATTATTTTAATGGATTTGCAAATGCCTGAAATGGATGGCTTTGAAGCTACCACCTATATTCGCAACAACCTAAAATCTCAAATCCCTATCATTGCACTCACTGCAGATGTCACCACCATAGATGTTGAAAAATGTAAAACCGTCGGTATGAATGATTACATATCCAAACCCATTGATGAAAAATTACTGTACAGTAAAATCATTAAATGCTTGGAAAAAGCTTAATGTCATTGCGAGCGATAGCGCGGCAACTGAGGGGGTGTCTAAAAAAAAACAATCACCGCCGCTATGGCAGTCAACCATAAAATCACCTTCCGATAATGCGCTTCATTGATTTGTTTAACGATGAAAACGCCCGTGTAAAAACCGATGATTTGAAAGGGTAAAAGTGCCAAATTAATGACAGTTGAAGTAGAATTAATGGTATGCCAACTGAAAATATGGAACGGCAATTTGAATAAATTGACAAAAAGAAAAAGCCACGCATTGGTGCCAATAAAATGTACTTTTGAGAGCCGCATACTCATCAAATAGACCGTTGCAAAACCGCTCGCTTGATTGCCCACCATAGATGTAAACCCCGTTGCTACACCCATAATGCCTGAAAACCACGGCGACGCAGAGACATTCTTCAAAGGTTTTTTCTCCAACCAAAACAGACCAACGACTATAATGAGGACAATACTCGCCATCATTTTTTTAAAAACCGCTTCATCCAAATCTTTTCCAATCCAAACACCTAATAAAATACCCGCCGCCACATAAGGCGACAACCGCAGCAACGACCGCCAATCCACATCTCTTTTGTAGTAAAAAACCGCCAACACATCGCCCACAATCAGCATCGGCAACAAAATACCCGTCGATATTTTACTCCCAAAAACAGCCGCTAAAATGGCGACATTCATAATCGAAAGTGAGTTCAATCCCGCTTTCGCAATCCCGACAATCAGGGCTGCAGTAATGGCTAAAGCCCATTGAAAAGCAGTGAGATGGTAGTTATTGGTGAGCGCGTCGAGCATAATAAGGTGGTTTTTGAGGGTGTAAAGTAATATAATTTAATGCTTTAAAAAACAGGAAAAACTAAAGGAGAAAGAATTTTTGGAAGGTCAAAAGGTCGTTGTTTAGAGGGATTTTATGCTCTTTAACACATAAGTTTTTTTATTTTTGAAACACAATAGGCACAAAGGATACATAGGCTACTACTCTATGTGTTCTATGTGAACGATGTGTCAAAAAAAGAAATCTATCCTGTCAACCGTTACCTGAATCCAGCATTAATACCCTCTAATCCCTTAGAGCCTGGGCATAATTCCTTCTCCGTGAGCGTATTTAGGGGTTTTTGAGTGGTATTCAGCACACTATGCAAGGGGTCGGAGTCTTCATCAATGAAGATGAGACCCGTCAGTATTTTACTTTCCATGCGGGCTTTCATCAGCGCGTTGGCTGAGGAGAGTCTATCTTGCGGATTCCAGTCTTGTTCGAGCTTGTGAAGATGAATGAGCGAACCATCGTGCATTTTGACATCCGTATCGCCGCCTTCGTTGTATTGGGTTCTGATTTCTTTTTGTAGCGGCACAAAATCCACTGTTGAGGTGGCTTCGACGTGCTCTCTCACATAATCGTAGGATTTTGTAGAGCCTACATTGTTATTAAACGTGACACAAGGCGAAATCACGTTGATAAAAGCAAAACCCTGATGCTTGACCGCCGCTTTTATCAAGGGTATCAATTGTTTTTTATCTCCTGAAAAGCTTTGAGCCACAAATCCTGCGCCTAACTCAAGGGCTAAACCACATAAGTCTATCGCTTGAAACATATTGACAGAACCTGACTTGCTTTTAGAGCCTTCGTCGGCAGTCGCAGAGTCCTGCCCCTTCGTTAAGCCGTAACAACCGTTGTTCATGACGATATAAACCATGTTGATATTGCGTCGAATGGCATGAACCAACTGTCCCATGCCGATGGAGGCTGAATCGCCATCACCTGATACACCCAGATAAATCAGATCTCTGTTTGCCATATACGCGCCCGTCGCTACCGAAGGCATCCGCCCGTGTACGGAATTGAAGCCGTGTGAATTGCTCAAGAAGTAGGCTGGGGTCTTGGATGAACACCCTATACCCGATAGCTTCGCCAATCGATGCGGCTCAATGTCCAATTCAAAACAGGCTTGAACAATGCCCGCACTGATAGAGTCGTGTCCACAGCCGGCACAGAGCGTTGATAGCACACCCTCATACTCTTTGGTGGTAAAGCCTATATTATTTTTCGGTAAAGCCGGATGTCTGAATTTAGGTAATACGAATGACATATTTTATTTCAGTGAAAAGTGAAAAATGAATAGTGAAAAATGGGGATTGCGGTTTTGCATTTACCCCTCAGTAGTAGGGCTTCACCCTACGCTATGATATTTCGCCCTTTCAGGGCTAATTTATTATTCCTCAGCCCTGAGGGCAAAATCTGTCAGCGTAGGGTGAAGCCCTACGAATGAAACGGCGAAATACAACATCGTAGGAAAAAATCCTACGAAAAAAAACAGCATCACGACACCTCAACATGAACATGCTCTCCTATTAAACGTGTAATCTTGTCTGCTGTGATGGGCATACCGTCATAATTGAGGATTGGTACTAATTTATTCGGATTTATTTCCAATTCATTGACCAATAGAGTGCGTAATTGAGCATCCCGATTCTGTTCTATCACAAATACCTTTTTATGCGATTTGATAAATGCTTTCACTTCATCATTGAAAGGAAATGCTTTGATTCTGATGGCGTTCATATCAACACTTTGTTCTTTCAATAAATCCATAGCCTCTTCTGCGGCATAAATAGACGTCCCAAAAAAGAGCATAGCGTAGTCATTCTCAATTTTATTGTCGTAAAACTGAGGGGTCGGCACATATTCTTTAGCTGTCTCCCACTTGACCAATAGCCGTTCCATGTTTTTGACATATTCGTCGCTATCTTCGGTATATGTCGCGTACTCGGTGTGAGAAGTACCCCTCGTAAAGTAAGAGCCTTTGGTCGCGTGTGTACCTGGATAGGTTCTGTACGTAATGCCATCACCATCCACATCTAAATAACGACCAAAACGCCCCATGCTTTCGAGGTCTTCCGCAGTGAGGACTTTACCCCGCTTGTATGCGCGGTTATCGTCCCACTCTAAAGGCTCGGTGACGTGGTCATTCATGCCCAAATCCAAATCTGTTAGGATAATGATGGGCGTTTGCAACTGTTCAGCGAGGTCAAAGGACTGTGCAGTCATTTCAAAACACTCTTTCGGCGTGCTTGGGAACAATAAAACGTGTTTAGTATCGCCATGCGACGCATAAGCGGCTAATAATACATCGGATTGCTGCGTTCGTGTCGGCATACCGGTTGAGGGACCCGTTCTTTGCACATCAATCAAGACCGCAGGGACTTCGGCAAAATAAGCCAAGCCCAAAAATTCATTCATCAAGGAAACGCCCGGACCCGAAGTAGCCGTAAACGACCTTGCCCCATTCCAATTCGCTCCGATGACCATACCGAGCGCGGCTAATTCATCCTCCGCTTGCACAATGGCGAAATTATTAGTACCCGTAATCGGATCGACGCGCAGTTCCTTCGCATATTCCTCATACGCTTCGACTACGGAGGTTGAGGGCGTTATCGGATACCATGCGACGCACGTTGCACCGCCATAGACGGCTCCCAATCCACACGCAGAGTTGCCATCCATCAGTATTTTATCACCAATCAAATCACGGCGTTCCAAACGGATAGGCAGCGGGTAACTGTAATTTTGTTGGATATAATCGATGCCCAATTTTAAAGATTTGATATTGGGAGCAATCAATTTTTCTTTACCCTTGAATTGATCGGCTAAAAGCCCTTCTAAAACTTCAAATTCAATATCCAAAAGCGCACAGAGAGCACCGACGTAGATAATGTTCTTGAATAATTGCCTTTGTCGAGGGTCTGTGAATTCACGGATGCATATTTCCATTAAAGGAACGCCGATAAAATTAATATCGGGTCTTTCAAAGTCGGGATGCAACTTCTTGGTGCTGTCATAAAGGAAATATCCGCCTGGCTTGACACTTTTAATGTCTTTTGCCATGCTTTGGGGATTGACACACACCATCAAATCAATGCCTTCACGTCTGCCGAGATAGCCTTTTTCACTCACACGGACTTCATACCAAGTGGGCAAACCTTGAATATTGGATGGAAAAATGTTTTTAGGGGTGACGGGAATGCCCATTCTAAAAATGGCTTTAGCAAATAGAAAATTCGCACTCGCCGAACCTGTACCATTAACATTCGCAAATCGAACAACGAAATCATTAATTTTATCTACACGCAACATGAAGTACCAGCTTTTGAAACGTTATACATATATTTTTGCATATCCCAAGCGGCGGTCGGGCATCTTTCAGCACACAACCCGCAATGAAGACAAACGTCTTCATCTTTTATCATTACTCTGGTCGTTGGGAGAATATCGGACACATATAAATCTTGAGTCAAATTCATAGCGGGCACTTTTAAGATACCCCTCAGTATTGACTCGTCTTCCTCGTTATTGACGAAACTTATACACGCCGTCGGGCAAACATCCATGCACGCATCGCACTCAATGCAGCGACTGGTATTGAATACCGTTTGGACATCACAATTCAAACAGCGTTGCGCTTCTTTAAAGGCTGTTTTAATGTCAAAACCGAGTTCAACTTCCTTCTTACGATCAGCCAAAGTCATTTTTTTATCGGCTTGCGGCACAATGAATCTTAAATCGTCTGCAATGCTGCTATCATAACTCCATTCGTGAATGCCCATCTTCTGACTGACCAAATTGGTCATCGGATCCAATCTTTCCATGACATCCGTACCATTGCAAAACAAATCAATGGAAACAGCGGCTTGATGACCATGAGCCACGGCAGTTATCACGTTTTTAGGACCAAACGCTGAATCACCACCAAAGAAAACATTGGGCAGCGTGGACTGAAACGTGATTTCATTCACCACTGGCATTTCCCATTTATCAAATTCCAAACCCAAACCTCTCTCAATCCAAGGAAAAGTATTCTCTTGACCAATGGCAATGAGTACATCATCAGCTTCAATGAAAACAAGCGGTTCCCCAGTAGCAACTAAAGAGCGTTTGCCTTTTTCATCATATGCAGCGTGTACTTTTTCAAACATCATTCCTATCAATTTGCCATCTTTCACTTCAAAACTTTTCGGTACATGATTTTCCAAGATGGGAATATCCTCGTGCATAGCATCTTCCTTTTCCCAAGGCGAAGCCTTCATTTCTTTAAAAGGGCTGCGGACTAAAACCTTTACTTCTTCGCCTCCTAAGCGGCGGGATGTTCTACAACAATCCATTGCTGTATTGCCACCTCCCAATACGATTACTTTTTTACCTATCTTACTCGTATGCTCAAAAGCAACACTGGCGAGCCATTCGATACCGATGTGGATATTGGCTGCACCTTCTTTTCTACCTTGCAAATCAGGTAAATCCCGACCACGCGGCGCACCAGTGCCAATAAATACCGCATCGTATTCATTATCCAACACTTCACTGAGGCTTGAAACGTATTTTTTGAAATGCGTGTGAATCCCCATATCTAAGATGAAATTCACTTCTTCATTCAAAACACTTTCAGGTAATCGGAACGCCGGAATCTGACTCCGCATCATGCCGCCGCCTTTTATTTGTTCATCAAAAAGATGTATTTCATAACCAAGTGGTGCTAAGTCTCTTGCCACCGTCAATGAAGCCGGTCCGCCACCAATGAGGGCTATTTTTTTACCATTTGAAGGAAACGGACCTTTTGGAATAAGATTCGTCAAATCGCCTTTATTGTCAGCAGCTACTCGTTTGAGTCGGCAAATTGCTACAGGCTCTTCTTCGATTCGACCTCGTCGGCAAGCCGGTTCACAGGGTCTATCGCATGTACGCCCGAGTACGCCAGGGAAAACATTGGATACCCAATTTACCATGTAAGCATCCGTGTAGCGTTCGGCAGCAATAAGCCGAATATACTCAGGCACAGGCGTATGAGCAGGACAAGCGTACTGACAATCCACGACTTTATGGAAGTATTCAGGGTCTTGTATGTTCGTAGGTTTCATTTAATTTTAATTTAGAATTAGTCATAACTCTACGAGGGTTTTGAAACCCTCGTAGAGTTTACAAGTGAATTATTATCCGAATTTATACACCTTTTTAAATCTATCTAAATCAATTTGAACGCACTCAAACGGTGTTTTATCACCATAAGATTCTTGCTCCAGCACCCAATATTTGATATTGGTATTCTTCCGCGCATATTCGAGAATGCCCGCCATATCTAATTTGCCATCGCCCAAGGTCGTACTTTCTTCTTTAGTTTTATGATAGTCTTTCACGTGCATGAGTTCAAAATGCTTGGGGAACATTTTAAGCCAACGCATTGGGTCAACATGTGCTGTAGTCATGTTGCCAATATCCAATTGTTGGCAAATATATTTCAAGTCAAAACCTTTGAGCATAATATCGTACAAATATTCGCCATCGAATTTCTGATCAAACTCTTGGTGATGGTTGTGAAAACCAAAACGAAGTCCTGCTTTTGCCGTAATCACTCCTACTTTATTATAAATTTCAATGCCTTTTTTCACTTCATCGAGTTTCGTTTTATCCGCATTAAACGATGGACTGATAATATACTTCTGACCTAAAGTATTGGCATCTTCTAAGACATATTTCCAAACGTCCTTCATATCATTTTTATCAGCATCCCAATGTTGCATCCCAAAAACAACGTGGCTTGTCGGCAGCGTCATACCTAAATCGTCTGTGATCTTTTTAAACTCCTTTGCTGAATATCCGTAGATGACTCGTTTGGTATAGGCTTCAGGATAAATGTAAGCCGCGGGTTCTAATTCTTTAAAGCCCATTCCTGCTAATTTTACGAGCGTTTCTTTTGGTTTCGCTTTCATATCATCACGAACAGAATACAATTGCAAACCAATGTGGTGCTTCTTTTTTAAAGTGGACAACATAGAAGGCACCAATAAAGAACTGCCCATGAGCATACTGCTTTGGCGGATAAAATCTCGACGCGTAGTCAGATAATTTTTCATCTTTTTAAAATTTTTATGAATAGTTAAAACTCAAGTCTGATTGAATGTTTAAAAATACTACTTCATTTGATTTTATTTCAATTATCTAATATTTTTTGGATAAAAGGATTAAAAAACTTCTCAATATTCAATTTCTATTCAATTTCTATTCAATTTGAGGCAATTAATTTCATCGCAATTCTTCTCAATATCCCCTCAGTATAAAGCTCTATTTTCAATTTATAATTCTGCTTTTTAAGATAATTCCTAATTCCTAATTAAACCGCTTCCTGCATTATCCTTCAATTCAACGCCCGACAACTGCAAGCGCAATGCTTCTTGAATCAAATACAGAATCTTATGTGTCGCCAATTCATAGCTCAATCCTTCAGGGCGAATATTGGATACGCAATTACGGCGTTCATCCGTCAAACCGGGTTTGGGATTGAAAGTCAAATAGGCACCCATGCTATCGGGCGAAGT
>JAYTON010000245.1:0-4164 GCA_043747725.1 Saprospiraceae bacterium | reverse complement strand
AAAATTTTTGAAAAAAACGGGATGACCAATATCGGCTATTGGACACCTTTGGACAATCCTGACGAGAAGCTCTATTATATTCTCTCCTACCCCAATCGGGCGGCGAGAGATGCATCATGGAAAGCCTTTAGTGCTGATACTACTTGGCAACGCGTAGCAAAAGAGAGTGAAGTAGATGGAAAAATAGTAGCAAAAGTAGAGAGCATTTTCTTAAAAACGACTGATTTTTCACCCAATGATTTCACCTCCAATCCAGGTAACGTATGGGAATTTAGAATTTATACTGCTACGCCTAATAATTTGCCGATACTTTTAAGCCGTTTTAGAGATTTCACGGTCAAGCGATTTAGTGAATATGGCATGCTCAATAAAGCCTATTGGACTGCTACTGATGCGGAACAAGGCTCTGATAAAATGCTCTATTATTTCTTATCGCACCCATCGGAAGATGCTGCCAAAGCTGCTTTCGATAAATTCCGCAATGACCCCGAATGGATAGCCACTCGTAAAGCCTCCGAAGTAAAAGGCGGCGGCTCATTGACAGTTAAAGTAGAGTCTATATTTATGTATCCAACAGATTTTTCTAAGTGGAAATAAAATGAGATAGGCTGATGTCAATGGGACACTGATTGAACTGATGCGGCTGATTTATGTTGATTTTTTTTGAAAAATTTTCTCAAATCAGTCGCATCAGCAAAATCAGTGTCCCATTTGCTTATAAATATCATTGAGAGGAACGGAGATACTGAGGAGGTAAATCAAAAAAATACAAGATTCTTCTTTGCTATTAGCAAAACAAAAAATATAATCATTTTTTGAAGTTTTACTGTAAATACTTTTACTTTGTATGAGAATAAAAATGTGAGGAAATAGACAAAACCAAAACGATATGCCAAACTTAGACGAGTACAAACGCCGATACCAATTATTAATTCAACAATTAAACATTATTGTTTTATATGAAAGTGATTTAGGGCTTTCAAAGAAAGAAATTGAAAGAGCTATTGACATTATTTAGATGAAATGATTGAAATTAGACAATTTTTAAAATAAAATCCATTGGCTGATGATGACAGTACTCGATAAATACAGCATTACTTTTGAAGAAATCCTTCGACTTTTTACAAATATGGATACACCTGAGAAAGGCGCGTCCTTCCGTCAAAAATTGACTGCTTTTCTAACAAACAAATCGGATGCAGAGAGAAAGCTATACAGTTCAGTCATGCTTTCTATCACTCAAGACAATGCCATGCAACTGCTCCGAAGCATTAAAGACAATCAAGATTTAGAAACATTGGATAATCTAGAAATAGCTTTGAAGCAATTGAAACGATAAAGCCTATTTTCTAAGCGTGTCTATCTATTTTTTTTGAAAAACAGACCCCTCAGTATTTTCCTTTAAAATACTGAGGGGTCTGTTTTAATTAAAAAAAGATATTTAAAGAATAGAAATACTCTTTAAACATCTTTTAAATCCTACAAATCATCATTCAAACTTTACACCGACTTCAAATAATCAATGCTCTTTTTCAAGGCAATTTGAGGGTCAGCCACCATATCTTGCTCGACGAAAAAGTGTTTGACACCTACCTTTTTACCCTTTTCAATGATGGCTTTTATATCCAAAACGCCACTGCCCGCTGTGGTCATGTAGGGAAATAAAGCAATCCATTGCTGTGCATCGCCGCCATCGCCGGAGAATTGTTTTTTCTCTTTCATGTCTTTAATATGCAGCATTTTGTAGCGATTGGGGTATTTTTCAAGATACGCAACAGGGTCGGCACCGGCTGCGGCTGTCCAATAAATATCCATTTCAAAGAAAACGAGATTCGGGTCGGTCTTATCCAATAATAGATTCAATGGAATCTGCCCGTTCATTTCTTTAATACCATAACCATGATTGTGATAGCCGAATTTGACACCTACTTTTTTGGCTTCCTCTCCTATTTTGTTGAAAGTATCTGCCATTTTTTTATAATCATCCAACGTTTGGCGTTTTTCATCGGGTATAGACGGCAAAACCACGTATTCATGCCCTAATATATGCGCTGCTTCGCCCAATTGAGCCATATTATTTTGCAAAGTATCGAGGTCGGCATGGATAGAAGGCGCAGACATGTGGAATTCTTTCAAAATAGCTTTCACCATTTGAGCCGAATGCCCGAAATAGCCGCTCCCACCAAAACCCAACATCGGCTTGAGCGCACTCCAACGCTCCTGAGCAGATTTGGCGCTGAAAGTAAAAGGTCCATAAAGCTCCACTTCCTTGAAACCCATTTGCGACAGCATCTGAATAGTACCTCGAAAATCCTTTTCAAGCATGCGCGGTAAAGAAAACAATTGGACACCAATTTTCTTAATCCCTTTCATATTTTCAGTTAAAACGCTGATTGGTAATAGACTGGTTGCTGATAAAATGGAAGCATTTTTAATAAAACGACGACGGTGCATAGATTTAATAGATTGAGTAATGAAATATAAATGTGCAAATCAAAAGTAGTCAAATCTTTCTAAAAAAAGTCCATTGGGTCTTCTACAATCCTCAAGTTTTCATTGAAATTGTCAATTTTCAACATATCCTCTTGGCTGATATTGAAATCAAAAACATCAAAATTTTCTTTCAACCGATGCTGACTTGATGATTTAGGAATAGTCGAAACGCCGTGCTGCAATGCCCATCGGAGGATAATTTGAGCGGGTGTTTTACCGTATTTATCGGCTATAGCAACCAGTTTAGCATCTTTCATCCGCTCGCCCCGCACCAAAGGCGTATAGGCTTGCAACTGAATATGCTTAGATTGACACATCTCTAACAAATCTTTGAGGTATAAATATGGGCTAAACTCTACTTGATTGACGGCAGGAACTGTCTCAGAGTAAGTTTCTAATTCTTTTAAAAATGGCTCTAAATAATTGGCTACACCAATGGCTCTAACACTCGGGTTTGCTTCGTTCTTCGCTGTATTATAGAGCGATTCAAGTGCTTCCCATGTTTCACACCTCGTTTTACTGAGGGGCCAATGCACGAGATATAAATCTATATAATCGCAACCCAATTTTTTCAAACTCACATCAAAAGCTTTGAGTGTTTTATCAAAACCTTGCTCGCTATTATGCACTTTGGTGGTGAGGAAAATCTCTTCACGCGGGATGCCGCTGACGCGTATAGCATTGCCAATTTCTTTTTCATTGTTGTACATTGCCGCGGTATCAATCAAGCGATAGCCCATTTCTAAAGCCCACGAAACGGCTTGTTCAGCATCTTTGCCATACATATCATACACGCCCAGACCGAGTAATGGCATTTCGACGCCATTGTTGAGGGTGGTATAGAGTTGTTGGTTTTTCATGAATTTTTAGTATTGTTAGATGGATGATAAAATAGAGATTAATCAAGTCCAAAAAATTGAAGCTATAAAGCGATTGACAAAAATAATATTACCTTAGCTTAATCAAAATAAATGGATGATAATATTTAAATTCATATTATGAACAAACACATCGTCTTTTCCACATTACTTATAGCCCTATTTTCCATAACAGCCATATCCGCTCAAAACGTCACCATCAGTGGCTATATCAAAGACTATCAATCTAAGGAGCCTTTGATTGGGGCTTCTGTTTCTACACCGCAATTGAAAAGCGGTATAGTGACGGATGAAAACGGCTTTTTTTCCTATTCTGTAAAAACCAATGATTCTTTGGATGTCGTCATTTCGTATATTGGCTATAAAACACAAACCAAAAGGGTATTTTTAACAAAAAATACCACACTCAATGTCTTTTTAATTTCCGATGCTGAACTCGAAGAAGTCACCATTGCCTCTACCCGCACCAATAGCCGCATCGAAGATATTGCGACCAAAGTGGAAGTATTGGGCACTGACGATATGATAGAAGAAAGCAGTATCAAGCCGTCTAATATTGCCTCTATTTTGGGCGATTTGTCAGTCATTCATATTCAACAGACCTCTGCCATATCGGGGGCAGCGAGTGTGAGGATGCAAGGTTTAGATGGAAAATATACTCAAATATTGCGCGATGGTCTGCCACTGTATGAAGGTTTTTCAGGGAGTTTTGGTGTTTTGCAGATTCCCCCTTTGGATTTAAAACAGATTGAAATTATAAAAGGCTCTAACTCAACTCTTTATGGCGGCGGGG